>NZ_BAAHSG010000011.1:0-147493 GCF_054660775.1 Allocoprococcus similis | reverse complement strand
CACTTCATATTATCTATCCTTTTTATTGTTTTTCTTTTGCATACATTCGGAAAATCCGCATACAGAATATAAAAAATCCCCAGAACATGAAGTCAGATACGGATACCCGGTGTTCTCGACATACAGCTCTTCTGCCATATATCTGCGAGCCCCGTTTCTGCCCTCTTTATACTTCATGCTCTGGGGATCTTACATTTCAGTCCACTAATCTTCCAAACGATCACAGTATATCACAGTTCCGGAGGAATTGCTACTTTTTCCGTTTGAATTTTGTAATGCTCAGTACCAGGTTATCTTTTCGATTCATGAAAATAACAGTCATCTTCACGTCCATATTCTTGTAAATACAATAGATTTGACTAATGGTATGCTCTATAACTGTGATATGCATAATTTCTATGCTATCAGAGACCATGTTAAATTTGTTCTACAATCATACCGTTTGTGGTATGGGGATCATCCGTTGCGCTTATTAGAATAATATCCGTTTATATAAAATTATCCCTCAGGACTTTTTTAACAGAAAAAATTACTACTTTTTGCAATATTCATAAATATTAAATGGTTCTTCTCTTTTTTAAATAAGATATCAGCTTCTTTCCTTTGATGAAAATCTGATTTCTGACACTCTTGGTCTCCTTTTTCCTGCACTAAAAAAACGCCACAAATTGTGACGTTTTTTAGTACCCTTTATATTTCAGTGAGATTTCTTGATTCTAAAACTCACTTTTTCCATATTTTCTTTCTGCCCCTCGATATGGCTGTTCTTCCAAACTTAAAATTGCTTTTTCAAATTTTCTGCCAGTGCAATTGCATTATCAGCATAATTACTAACAAGAAGTGCCTGCTCGTATATCTTATCAATATCTCTATATGCCTGTGGAAACATTTTTACGGTATATTTATCCAAAATGTTTCCTCCTGAGTTCTCCCAATGCCCCACGTGCATCTAATAATTCTGCACCTTCTGCGACTTCCCGTTCTGCTTCAAAAATTGCCTTATCAATCTGATTTGTGCTGAGTAATTCTTCATAAGTTTCCATACTCATAACTACTAAATCTCCATAACCATTTTTTGTAATAAATACTGGTTGCTGTTGTTTGTGACATATTTCAGATATTTCATTTGTATTTCTTAAATCTGTAATTGGTTTTATTATTGGCATTGTAACTCCTCCTTTCTTTGTACATTATTATAACAGAATATTGATGGAGTAGATCACTAACTTCTTTCTTCATTTTCCAAAACCTTCTGCTGATATCTCATGTCTGCCACCGTGTACACTGTGATGAAAGCCTTCGGATCAAGATTATTGATGTAATTCATGAGTTTCTGATACTCATTTTTATCTACGATCGTAATGATCTCGTGTCTTTTATCTAAATTGTACGCTCCGATGGCATCATAAATGGTTGCTCCACTATGAAGCTCATGCAGAATAAAATTCCGAAGTTCTTCTTCATACTTTGTAATAATACATACTCTTCGTTTCAGATTCTGCCCGAAGATAAAATGATCTACCACCATCCCATTAAAATAAGTACCAAGAACGCTTAAAACCACCGTCTTCTTATCATATACAAGTGCTGCCGAAAGCGCCACACACATACCGGCTAAAGACATGGCTTTCCCCAATTCGATGTGCAAATATTTATTCATGATCTTAGCCACAATATCAAGTCCGCCGGAAGAAGCATTCATATTAAAGAGAATACTGAGTCCTACACTGACTACCAGAACATAACAGAGGACATCCAGTTCCTGGGTTTTTGTCAGGGAACCGATATTCGGGAAAATCCGTTCAAAAATACCGATAAATACCGGCAGTAAGATACTGGTATACACGGTTTTCGTACCAAATTCCCGTCCACATGTTATGAATCCGATGATCAAAAGAACAACATTCAGGACCATCGTGATCACTGAAAGCGGTAAAGGTATAAAATTCGTAAGAATAATTCCAAGACCGGAAATACTGCTGACCGATGCATGGCTCGGCACCAGAAAGAAATAAACCGCTGCAGCGATAATTGCCACTGCAGCGGTAAGTGTAAATAGTTCCCATACAACTTCTTTGCAATTGATTTGTTTTTTCATTCCCAAACCTACCCTATCATGACATTTTTATAGAACTGCTATTTTACTCCTCTGATCGGAAGGACTTGCAGTTCTATATATACAAGTATAGCGTATACACAAAAAAATTGATAGTATTTTTTAATTTATGTAAATTTTGTTGAATCCTGTTGTTACTGTTTTTTGAATCTTATTCGGCAATTGCATTCCCGGTGTACAACTGATAATATTTTCCCTTTTCTGAAATCAGTTGGTCATGGGTACCTCTTTCGATAATGCGTCCCTGTTCCAGAACCATGATACAGTCGGAATTCCGAACCGTAGACAGACGATGCGCGATCACAAACGTAGTACGTCCATGCATCAGTCTGTCCATACTTTCCTGAATAATACGTTCAGTACGCGTATCAATAGAGCTTGTTGCCTCATCCAGGATCAGTACCGGCGGATCTGCAACTGCTGCTCTGGCAATTGCAAGAAGCTGTCTCTGTCCCTGGCTTAAGTTTGCCCCATCCCCGGTGATGACCGTATCATATCCTTCCGGAAGTCTGCGGATAAATCCATCTGCATTTGCCAATTCTGCTGCTGCAAAGATTTCTTCATCTGTTGCATCCAGTTTTCCAAAACGGATATTGTCTTTTACCGTTCCTGTGAACAGATGTGTATCCTGCAGTACAATTCCAAGGGAACGTCGCAGATCCGCTTTCCGAATCTTGTTTATATTAATTCCATCGTAGCGGATTTTTCCATCCTGAATATCATAAAACCGGTTGATCAGATTTGTAATGGTTGTTTTTCCTGCTCCTGTCGAACCTACAAAGGCAATTTTCTGTCCTGGCTCTGCATACAATTTCACATCATGAAGCACGATCTTATCATTATTGTACCCGAAATCCACACCATCAAATACTACATTTCCCTTAAGCTCAATATAATCTACCGAACCATCTGCCTGATGTGTATGCTTCCATGCCCAGCATCGGGTATGTTCCTTACATTCTATAAGTTTTCCATTTTCTTTTTTCACATTGACCAGAGTCACATACCCGTCATCTACTTCCACTTTCTCATCCAGAAGGGTAAAGATACGCTCTGCTCCTGCAAGTGCCATTACAATGGCATTCATCTGCTGGCTGACCTGGTTGATCGGCATACTAAAGCTTTTATTGAATGTTAGAAAGCTTGCCAGTGCACCCAGTGTAAATCCTCCCACACCATTCAGCGCAAGGACACCTCCGACAATCGCACAGACTACATAACTGATATTTCCGATCTGCGCATTCAAAGGTCCGAGGTAGTTTGCATAGGTATTCGCACGGTCTGCGCTTACAAAAAGTGCCTCATTCAGTTCTTTAAATTCTGCCTTACTTTCTTCCTCATGGCAGAAGACCTTGACAACCTTCTGTCCATTCATCATTTCTTCAATATAACCATTGACTTTTCCAAGATTTTTCTGCTGTTCCAGGAAATATTTCCCGCTCTGTCCGGCGGCTTTCTTGGTACCAAATATCATAATTGCAACCATGATCATCGTCACAACCGTAAGTGGAATATTTAAGATCAACATACTGACAAATACACTGATGATCGTAAATCCGCTGTTGATGATCTGCGGAATACTCTGGCTGACCATCTGCCGCAGGGTATCGATATCGTTCGTGTAAATTGACATGATATCACCATGTGCATGGGTATCAAAATATTTGATCGGCAGCTTTTCCATATGTTCAAACAGCTCATTACGCATATTCATCATCATTCCTTGTGTCACATTGATCATGATACGGTTATATGCGTAAGTCGCAACGATTCCAATTCCGTAAAATACCGCAACCCTTTCAATTGCATGTGCAAGCGGTGAAAAGTTCGGTGTACCGTCAGACAGCAGAAACGGTGTAATATATTTGTCGATCAGATCTCTTGTAAACATCGTTCCCTGCACATTTGCGATAACCCCTACAAATATAAGGATAAATACTGCAATACAATGAACTTTATAATCACGGAAAATGTAGTTTATCAGACGCATCAAAAGTTTCCCCGGATATTTCACTTTATTCTGTGGTCTTCCCATCGGTCTTGGCATTATGCTTCACCTCCGTTTTCATCAAAATCTCCTCCGCCCTGAGTCTGCGATTCGTATACTTCGCGGTAAATTTCATCGGTCTTCAGCAATTCTTCGTGTGTACCAAATCCATGAACCTGCCCTTCATCCATAACGATGATACGGTCTGCATCCTGCACACTGGATACACGCTGTGCAATGATCAGCTTTGTTGTATCCGGGATTTCTTCACGGAATGCACGGCGGATCTTCGCATCTGTAGCAGTATCTACCGCACTGGTACTGTCATCCAGGATCAAGATCTTCGGTTTCTTAAGCAGTGCTCTTGCAATACACAGTCTCTGCTTCTGACCACCGGATACGTTGTTTCCTCCCTGTTCAATGTGGGTATTATATTTATCCGGGAAACGCTCAATGAATTCATCTGCACATGCAAGCCGACATGCTTCCATACATTCTTCGTCGGTCGCCTCTTTGTTTCCCCAGCGCAGGTTATCCAGAATACTTCCGGTAAACAGTACATTTTTCTGCAATACAACAGACACCTGGTTTCTCAGTACTTCCAGATCATAATCCTTGACATTCTTTCCGCCAACCAGGATTTCTCCGCCTGTCACGTCATACAGACGACTGATCAGATTCACCAGACTCGTCTTCGCACTTCCGGTTCCTCCAATGATGCCAATCGTCTCACCGGAATGGATGTCCAGATTGATATTCTTCAGGACTTTCTCTGCACTGTCTTTTTTGTAAGCAAAATCTACATTCTTAAATGAAATACTTCCATCTTCCACTTCATAAAGCGGATGTTCCGGATTATGGATATCGCTGGTTTCACCCAGTACTTCTGCTATACGCCGCATACTTGCCATACTCATGGAAATCATGACAAATACCATAGACAGCATCATCAGACTCATCAGAATGTTCATACAGTATGCAAGAAGACTCATCAACTCTCCTGTTGTCAACGATTTCACTACGATCATCTTTGCACCAAACCAGCTGATCAGGATGATGCAGGTATAAACAGTGAACATCATGATCGGTGAGTTCCATATAACATTTTTCTCTGCTCTTACAAAAATATCGTAAATATTCTTACTTGCATACTGAAATTTACTTGTTTCCTGTTCTTCTCTTACATATGCTTTTACTACACGGATCGCAGATACATTTTCCTGAACGGATGCATTTAAAGCATCATATTTTGGAAATGCCTGCTGGAAATAAGCCGTTGCATGACGAATGATAAAGAAGAGGATCACTCCCAGGATCACAACTGCCACAAGGTAAATACTTGCCAGTCTGGCATTGATCATAAATGCCATCACCATTGCACAGATCATACTTGCCGGTGCTCTCATCATCATACGCAGCATCATCTGGTACGCATTCTGCACATTGGTCACATCTGTTGTCAGACGTGTAACCAGACCTGCTGTACTGAAATGATCAATATTTGCAAACGAATAGGTCTGGATCTGATCGAACATCTTATTTCTCAAATTCTTCGCGAACCCGGTCGAAGCCTTTGCTCCGTATCGTCCTCCTGCCATTCCGGCAAGCAGGCCACAAAATGCAGCCACGATCATAATTCCACCAACTTTGTAAATATGGTGAATATCTCCGGTATTGACACCCTTATCGATAATAGATGCCATCAGAAATGGAATCAATGTCTCAAACAATACTTCCAGAATCATAAAAAACGGTGTTGCGATCGATGCCGCTTTATATTCTTTTACTTCTTTTAATAAAGTCCGAATCATGAATTCTCTCCTTTCATTTTTTCCATATTGTAATAAACTTTATCGATCACATGCATAAATGCATGTAATTCTTCTTCTGTAATGCCTTCTTCCAACTGCGCATCCATTTTCTGAAAAATTTCTCCCAGTTTTTCATGGTTTTCCCGTCCTTTTTCTGTCAGCATTACTTTTTTCAGACGCGCATCATTTGCAACCGATGCACGGCAGATGTACCCTTTTTTCTCCAGAGTCTGGATAATATTTGTTACCGCTGAACGGCAGATACCAAAATACTTTTCTATATCTTTCTGATAAATTTCCTTATCCTGATGTTCATATAGATAACGTAAGATCCAGCCATGCATCAGGGCAATCTCATCCAGTCCTTCTTCTTTTACACGCATTTCCAGCAGTTTTGAAATCGAACGGTCTATCCGGTGCACCTGATGTCCTACGTGGATTCGCTCTTCACATCCTTCACACAAATGACTTTCCTCCTTCCACTTTTTGCTTCTTCAAAAAAAAGAAAACTGTTCACGAATAAATTGTTCATTCGTAAACAGTTTAATTCTAAACAAGTTTATCACAGATATTTCCCTGCTGTCAACCTGCTATTTACTATTTTCCATCCAATCAAAAAGCTCACAGTTTTTTGCGATCAAAACCGCTGAAACCGGCATTATCATTGTGCAGGAAATTGCTCCAAAAATCATGGAAATACAGTTCTGAAAAAGGATTTTGGAGTTGAGCAACAGCTCAATGGAGTAATTCTGCATTCTCAAATACGCGAATAACAACAGCGATTCTCCCAGATATGCAAACAATAACGTATTAACCGTTGTTCCGATCACATCTTTTCCAATCTTCATTCCACTTTGAACCAGTTTGTTCATTTTGATATCCGGCTTATGACATTTCACCTCATATACGGAAGTTGTTACTGTCAGCGCCATATCGATCACAGCTCCTAACGTGCTGAGTACAATTACGGCTGTTGCAACCTTGGGCATACTGATATCCAGGTTCATATTATAATAGAAAACATCTTCTCCGGCTGCCTGGATCTCATTCAAGCCTCCCGCCCCACTTTTCCATACGACCAGATAAATAAATGCAAATAACACACACATTGTAATTGCAACCGCAAGAAATGCACTCCAGGTTTTAATATTCGTCCCATTTTGATAAAACAAAGTGATACAGGAAATTAAAATTCCTGCACCGGCAGTAACCAGAAACACGGGTGCTCCGACGGCATAAAGCCAGATTGCAAGACTCAGGCACAAAATATTTCCCGCCAGAGCAATCAGAGACATGGCGCCTCTGTCCCCTCCAACAAGCACTATTACTATCATTAGAATCAGTCCCAATATGATCAACATCTTTTTTCCCTCTTTTTCACAGATAGTTTCATCATAACTGCTGTTATGAAAATAGACACTGGGATCGCCAGTACAATTCCGATACTTTCTACAAAGAAACGGCATAATTCACATGGAATATGCAATTTTACAATGGTAACAAAACGCACCTCATTGTTCATCCGGATCAAACATGTAGGAATCAGACCGCAGCCAAACACAAACAACAGCACATTGATCATTGTTCCCATAATGTCATATCCGATCTCTCTGCCTGAACGGAAAAGTTCCACAAATTTTACTTCCGGTTTCTGCTCAACAATCTCGCTTAAAGCCACTGATATGGCAACCGCCACATCCATGATGGCACCGAGTCCTGACAACAGGATCTCTGCATGGAAAATTTCATCCGGATTATCAATACTGCCCAGATATTCCATCGTCGAATAATCCAGTTCTTCCATATGCTGCATAACAAGATCAAATATCCCCATGATCATAAGCAGGACACATAGTGTTGTCAATAGTGCGGCAAAAGTTTTCTTGTGGATTCCATTTAATCCAACAAGCGTTACCACTGCGAAAAAAAGGATCAGTCTGCTACATACACTCAGAATTTCCGATGTGTCATCCGCCGTCCAGAAACCGATCACAAAAATCAGGATATTCAACATTGCTGTTATGATCGTCAAACCGCCCTGCCGTCCGGCAATCCCAAGGAGCAGAAGTGCAAGGAAGCCAAGCATAACAACCAGCATCGTATCCCGCTTTACTCCAATGATCGATGATCCCTTATAAAACACCCGGTCACCTTTATGGTATTTTTGGTCAACCATTTCTGTTGTTGTGTATTCATTGGCAATCCGGACTTCTTTTCCTTTGTCTTTTCCGTTTAGGATCTTACCATAAAGACTCTGCTTATATTTCGTTTCTTCTGTTCCACGTGTACTTTTGCTTTTCCCTTCTACAATTGTCACTACTTTTGTCACTTTCACGATCGGTGTCTGATACAGCCAGGCATCATTCATGACAAACAAAATTGCCAGCAGATATAACACACCTGCCACACAATAAAATCTTCCTTTTTTGTTTTTCATCAAATATCTGCTAATCTTTTTCCCGTATTCCTTCATGATCCATCTTTTCTCTTCTTATTTTTTTATCTGCATATCCGCATCTGTGATCCTGCAATACAAAGTCTCATCATTTGGTTCTTTATATGTCTCGAACGTTCCCTGAACGATAATTTCTGTTTCCTGTTCCGGATAATCTTCATTCGGCAATTCTTCCTCATTTTTCCGGACAAATTCCAGTCCCTGCGCGCAGCACGCCAGCGCATCTTTGATCACGCAAAAATGATAGATATTCCCTGTCGCTTCATCCTTACTTATATAATAAATCCCGTCGATCCGGATTGTTTTTCCTTCATACTGCTCCGGTCCCACCATCATCTGGTAAACTGTCGCGTAGACCATATCACTGTTCATTTCTGTAAGATCATAATCTACATCTTCTGTCCCCGTATTTTCTGAAGTATCTGTACTTTCTTTTTTCTTGTCCTTTTCCTCTGTCTGTTCCTTCTGCTCTTCCGCTTTTGTCTGTTTCTCTAATACATCATTAACGGATTTCCCGTTATTCACTTTCTTTTTGCCGCTTACATTTTCATGAATAAAACCTCCATTATCTATACTTATTAAAAAATGGTACACAAAAAGAAAGGTATGGTTTTTCATACCCATTCTGCTTTATAAAAAGTTTTATTCAATCATTTAATCTTACCTTTTGATGAACTAACGAAATCGACAAAATGATCCAGAACCCCGGCAAAATAACAGTTTCTGCGATAAAGATCACCGGACTGACAAAAAATCCTACTGCAGGTGTTGTTCCCAGATTCCGAAGGACCTCCTTTGCCTGATGAACGCAGGCACAGATCGGGCAGTCCTTTCCCGTACAGTTATGGTCTTCCTCTCTGGCAACATAAAAAAGAGAAGCAAAGGTTACAAATATAAGAAAAATACATATAACCGCTGCCATACTTTTTTTCTTTCCTGTATCCATTTCCTTCTCCTTTCCCAGATTTCATCTGTTAATAAATTTTATCTATTCTTTCTTACTGCATTCACCGCAGATTCCGTAAAATACGGTACGATGCGGATCCATCTGAAAATCATGATGCTGCTGCATGTGCTGTTTTAAGCTTTCTACCTCATTGCACTGTAAATGGATCAGCTTTCCACATTTCTCACATTTACAATGATAGCAGTTTTCATGTTCTTCCCCATGATCTCCGATATATTCAAAACAGGCGCTGCTCGAACCGTCTACTACATACTTCGCGGCCAGGCCTTCTTTTACCATCTTCTCCAGATGACGGTAAATGGTCGTGGTTCCGACGGAAATCCCTTTTTCCCTGAAAAAATCGCAGATTTCATTCACAGTAACATGTCTTCCCTGTACCGATTTCAGGAAGGTAAGTATTTCGGTCATTTGTTTTGTTTTATATGGTGCTTTTGCCATACTGACCTTCTCCCTTCAATTTGGAAATCGTTTTCATTTTATCACACTATTTTTATATGTCAATGAAATTTGAAAATGTTTTTCATTTCCAGGAAGACTACTATAACCGGCTGATCAAAGCTGAAACCGGAATGACCTATTCTGCTTATTTACAGAAAATACGTTTAGAGCAGTCTCTTTATCTTTTGCGGACTACTTCCAAAAGCGTCGAAGAAATTGCAGCAGATGTCGGGTATCATAATAAAGGTTTTTTTTATCAGCTTTTTCAAAAAAATATCAGATGACTCCTTGCGAATACCGCAGGCTGATACAAAAAAATGTTGTTAACTTCCACTTGATTGCTATAAAAAAAGGTTATGCGATTCTTCTCTTCACCCTATCTTATAAATCGCACAACCTTTTTTCAATTATACTGGAATCACACGCCCAAGCTCCGCCGAAGTCCTGTGTGAAATGGAAATCACCGTCCGGTTTTCTGCCACTCGTTTCAACGCTGTCATCACCGCTTTTTCAGTATCTGCATCCAGATTCGCCGTGATCTCATCCAAAAGCAGAAGTTTCGGTTCTGTAACTGCCGCCCTTGCAATGGACAAAAGCTGCCACTGTCCCTGTGAAAACAACTCCGGTATGCACACAGTGTCATAGCCATCTTCCATCTCTTCGATCGTTTCTGCCAGACCAGTCAGTCCTGCAACTTTCCGCACCTGTTCTTCCGAAATCTTTTCATCATACAGGGTGATCTGATCCCGCACCGTTCCCGGAACCATATGGAAGATCTGCTCTACATATCCATACAGGCTTCGTCTCTCTTTTTCGGAAACCTTTGCCACCGGAACACCACCGATCAGAACCTTTCCCTGTTGTGGCTCATAAAGTCCGAGAAGCAGCTTCATGATCGTGCTTTTTCCTGCCCCTGTCCTTCCGGCTAATGTCACCTGTTCTCCTGTATTTACCTGAAAACTCATATGATCCAGTACTATATGCTCATCATATCCGAAGGTCACATCTTCAAATGTCACAAATGCATCTTCCTGCGATGCTTTTTCCTGCCCTTCTGATTCTTTCTTTTCTTCCAGTGTAAAAAATTCATTGATTCTGTGGATTCCCGCAATCGCAGACTGAATCGTCTGGATCTCCATACCAAGGCTTTCTACCGGAGTGAAAATCTGGGAAATATAGTTCATGACTGCCACAGCCGTTCCTGCCGACATTCCGAAAAATACCAGTACCTTCTGATTCCCTGTCGCAGAAAACAGCATCACCACTGCGACAACTACTGCATTCAGGATCAGAACGATCGGTGAATAAATCGCATCATAAAAATTGGTCCGCTCCATTGCCTGGTAGCTCTCACCGATATACTGGTCGTACCGTTTTTCCATATATTTTTCTTTTTTCAGACAATGGATCGTGCGGATATTGTGAAGCGTCTCCGGAACATGCCCAGATGCTCTTTCGACTGCCCGGCGGTTCTCGATCTGTGCGGTAAGCATATTTTTCTGCACATGTCTTGTATATGCAAATAATACCGGCAGTACAACCAGAAGCACTAACATCAATCCTTTATTCTGAAACCAGACTACTACAAGAATACTGATAATCTTGCAGGCATCTGCAAACATGCTGATAATTCCGGATGTGAACAGATTTTCTACGGTATCCACATCTCCTACAAACCTTGAAACCAGCGTTCCCGGTTCCTGACGATTGATCTCATCTGCAGTAAGATTCACAAATTTTCCCATCAGACTGCTGCGGAGTGCGTGGGTGATCTTCTGTCCGAATACAGTCAGCATCCCTTCCCGCGCCGCCTCTGCAAATCCGGTAAGTGCAAGCAGCGCAAAGTACAGCACGATCATGGCAAAGGTCACTGCTTTTCCGGCTGTGAT
Source organism: Allocoprococcus similis (assembly GCF_054660775.1). Lineage (NCBI taxonomy): Bacteria > Bacillati > Bacillota > Clostridia > Lachnospirales > Lachnospiraceae > Allocoprococcus > Allocoprococcus similis. The sequence goes on along the minus strand of NZ_BAAHSG010000011.1, from coordinate 135,830 downwards.
CGTGTCAATGATCTTTCCAAGGATCAGCGGCGGCAAAAGATCTGTTACAATGGCTCCGATCACAGCTGCCAGAATTCCAAAAGAAAGGATTTTCTGTTTTTTTACCGTCTGGAATATAATCGTTCTTACCTGATTACTCTGCTTCATCTGCCACGCCTCCTTCCTGTACTGCAAAAAGCTCTTTATACTCCGGTATCTTCTTCACCAGTTCCTCATGCGTACCTGTCACCGTTTTTCCATGCTCCATCCAGATCACCTGATCCAACTGTGGAAACAGATAGAGTCTGTGTGAAATCAAAAGCACAATTTGATCCTTTGTAATCTGCCTTAAATTCGCATAGATTTCCCTTTCCGTGCTTCTGTCGAGTGCTGAAAACGGATCATCCAGAATTATGACCGGTTTCTTGTGGCATAAGGTTCTGGCAAGTGCAAGCCGCTGCGCCTGTCCGCCCGAAAGACACACACCGCCGTTTCCTGCCAGTGTCTGGATTTTTTCCGGCATTTCTGCAACCTCCTGATCCAGACATACCGCTTTTAACAGTTCTTCCGCATTCACCTGATCGCCCATTAAGATATTATTTTCCAGTGTATCATTGAAAAGCTCCGGATCGTGTCCCAGATACCCAACTACATCTGCCAGTTTTTTCTGTGACAGATTCTGTAATTCTTCTCCCTGATACTGGACCTTCCCTTCATACGGATATTCACACAGAAATACTTTTCCAAGCGTGGATTTTCCGCACGCTACTGCACCGGTGATTCCGATGATCTGTCCAGGCTTTGCCGTAAAAGAAATATCATTCAGAATCTGTTTCCCATCTGGATATGCAAATCTTAAATGCTGTACTTCCAGATTCCCCGTCTGGCTGATCTTTTCTTTCGATACCGGCTCCTCTTCTTCGCCGTTTTCCACATCCGTATGCATCAGTGGTTTGATCCGCCTCCAGGACACCTGTGCTTTATGGACCGCATTGAACAGCTTCGCTGCGCTGGAAGACTTCACAGACAGCTTGACAAAACAGGACAGGAAAGTGGTAAATGCCGCAATACTCCATGTCTTCCATCCGGTTCCAAGAACATTTCTCTGTCCGAAATATAAGATAAAAAGAACACCTGCCATCGAGATCACCCGGTAAACCGGTGGCATTGCCACATTCCAGATATTTGCTTTTACCGCTGATTTCTCATAAGCCTCCAGATTTTCTTCATAGGATTTTTTCCTTTCACTCTCACAGCCAAATACACGATAGGTGATCGCGTTCTTTGCCCGGTCAAGAGTTGCATCGCTTAAAATTCCTGCTTGTTTCTTATATGCCGCACCGGTACGCTGGATCATTTTTTTCATCTTCTCAGCAGTAACATAGGATATCGTTGGAAAGATCATGCACAGCAAAGCCAGGCGCCAGTCATAAAAAAGCAGCATCCCTGCATAGGATGCCAGTGCTACACCTGTATCAAAAATTTCCGTTGTAAATTTGCGCATTCCCTCCGCGCAGTCATCCACATCAAGGATTGCTTTCGTCATCACATCTCCTTCCCCTTCCTCACGGAGGCTCGGTCTGCTCTTCATGACCAGGCTCCGGTAAATGACCTGCTTCATCTTCCGGTTAACATTATTTGCAAATCTTCTGACGTAGAATCTTTTGATATATCTGGAAATCTGCACCACGACAATCGCTGCCACATAGCCGGTCACCAGGATCAGCATATCGGAAAAGTACGCCGTTCCCTTTAATATTTGTGCCAGAGTGCCTGTCATCTTTCCTTCAAACCACGGTCCGGCAAGAAGCCCCAGGTTGTAGATCATTCCCGATACTGCTACGATTAGAAGGACTTTCCACTCTGCCTTAAAGTATGAAAGAACCCGGTCTGCCTGAAATCCCTTTTTACGCATCTTTTTCCCCTTCTTCCTCTGCAAGCCTCTTTGCAATCTTCGTAAATCCGGTTCTTCTTTCTTCCTTTGACTTCCAGTACAGCTTATCAAGTGTCGCACAAAATGTTTCTTTTTCTGCTTCCGGAAGATCTTCCAGAAGCCAGTCATAAAAGACAGTCTCAATATGTGCCTTGGAATTCTTCAGACTTTCTGCCTGTTCTGTCGCATAAAGAAGCTGGCTTCTTTTATCCTCCGGATTTACTTCTCTGACCAGATAGCCCTTATGCTCCAGACTTGCCACACGCTTTGCCGCCGCTCCCTTATCAATCTTCAAGGTCTCACAGACCTTTTTCTGCGTGATCCCCGGATTATGTCTGACCAGGTGGATCACGTCAAATTCTGCGGTTCCAATCCCTTCTTCTTTCATTGTCTGCACCGTAAATTTGCTGACCTCACGGGCAATCTTTGTGATTCTTCTCTGCGTACTGTCCATAAAATATTTCCTCTCTCACTTTATACATATCGCTTCTGCCTACAGCGCTTCTCAGCCTGGAACGCCTGCAACATTCTTCATCTTCGTGCGAGTGCACATCTCCGGCGCGTAGTACATTTTATTTCACAGGAAGTTCCTTCTGAATTTCCTGTGAAACAAAATGGTTGTACCATCAACTAATCAGATGATAGTACAACCATTTTCCTATGTCAATATTTCAATTGTAATATTCGGACAAATACATACCGTTTCTGCTTCAAATTAACCGACAAGATTTCCCATGGTATCTGCCAGCACCTGCGCTCCTGCAAATACGTCTTCCCATGCCGTATCTTCATATGGTGAATGACTCACGCCTCCGATACTTGGCACAAAAATCATTCCCACATCACAGATATGTGCCATCGATAAGGTATCATGAAACGGACCACTCGGCATACGCATATATGTATATCCCCGCTTTTTGCATACATCTTCGATTGTGTCTACGATTGCTTCATTCATCATCTCTGCCTTTGCATCTTTCAGACACTTCTGGGTACTCTCTACATGAAATCTGTCCGAAATTTTCACTGCCGCTTCTTTTATTTCTCGGATTCCCTGTGCCCTGCGCTCCATATCTGTATCTCTGATGTCGATCGTATAGTCTACTCTTCCCGGAATCGTATTGATTCCACCCGGATGTACTTTGAGTGTTCCTACTGTTGCCACAAACATATCTCCCAGACGGGATGCTATTTTTTCTACTTCTGCAATATAATTTGCAGCAGCCGTCATTGCATCTTTCCGCATATTCATCGGTGTGCCGCCTGCATGATTTGCTTCCCCCTCAAAGCTTCCTTCAATCCAGTATGGACCTTTGATCCCGGTTACAATCCCTATCTGCCTGCTTTCCTGTTCCAGCACAATTCCCTGTTCAATATGAAGTTCAACAAATTTTTCATATTTATCTGCGTGCGCTGCCTCTTCCAGTTTTTCCGGATGATATCCGCACTTTTGCATTGCCGCCTCTTCACTGATGCCCTCATTGTCTGTATATTCACTAAGCCGTCGTTCCATTCCAAGACCGGCAATTACCTTACTTCCAACCATACCTGCATTAAATCTGGCACCTTCTTCATCTGTAAAAAGAATTACTTCAAACGGGCTTTTTAATTTTACATGATTTTCTTTCAGGCACTGTGCCACTTCAATCCCTGCTATACTTCCGAGTAATCCGTCAAATTTTCCTCCATTTCGTACCGTATCGATATGGGAACCTGTTGCGATCACACCATGCAGCTCCTTTTCATTCCAGTTATCCGGATACAGGCGTCCCATAAGATTTCCAGCTGCATCGATTTCTACCTCCAGTCCTGCTTCCAGCATCATCTCTTTTGCCATCATCCGCGCTTTCGTCTCTTTTTCGCCGAACGCCAGACGTGTATAACCGCCTGTCTCATCCCGGCTCATCTCATTGATCCGCTCTATCCTTTCCTTTAATCGCTCCTGCTTGATCTGCATATCTATTACTCCTTTCTACTGTAATTTTCATTCTGCTCCCACTCTCTTTTCTATCTTGATAGTACATCAAATAGCTCTCAAAATCCACGATATTCTTACCAAAATTTTTCTTCCCAGTTCAAAAAATAACAGAAGCACCACACACAGATTACTCTCTGCATTGCGGTGCTCCTGTCTCTTCCTTTATTTAACCTTTTTCAATTTCTCTGGTTATTTTCTATTCGAATGACTGCTCTGTACGGTTGATGATCTCATCCTGAAGCGGTTTGCTTAAGTTACGGAAGAAATCACTGTATCCTGCAACACGCACGATCAGATCTCTATAATCTTCCGGATGCTTCTGCGCTTCCTGCAGAGTCTTTCTGTCGATAACGTTGAACTGTACGTGATGTCCATCCATTGCAAAGTAGCTGCGGATCAGACTTGCCATATTGTCAAGACCTTTCTCTCCTGCTACAACGTTCGGTGTGAACTTCTGATTCAGAAGTGTTCCTGCTGTAGCAAGATGATCCATCTTAGCACATGATTTGATAACAGCTGTCGGTCCATTTACATCTGCTGATTTCTCCGGTGAAATACCTTCTGAAACCGGGATATGTGCTTTACGTCCGTTAGCTGTTGCTCCGATCACATCTCCGAAGTAAACATGGCAGGTTGTAGGAAGCATATCGACTCCGTATTTTCCGCCTCTCATAGTCGGACGTCCTGTGATCAGGTCATGATACAGATAGAATACGTCCTGCATCAGATCATCTGCGTAGTCATCATCGTTACCATATTTTGGTGTCTTGTCATGAACCATACGGTAGATTGCATCGTATCCTTCAAAGTTGTGATCCATTGCTTCGATCAGTTCTTCCATTGTGAAGTTCTTCTTGTCAAATACATTGTATTTAACAGCTGCAATACAGTCTGTAACGGTTCCAATACCAACACCCTGAATGTAGTTCGTGTTGTATCTTGCTCCTCCTGCATTGTAATCTTTTGCATTACTGATGCAGTCGTTTGTTACAACGGAAAGACACGGTGCCGGCATATTTTCTGCATATAATCTCTCGATTACGTTGTTTCCACGGATCTTGATATCGATGAAATGCTTCATCTGTTTCTTGAATGCATCCCACAGTTCATCAAATGTCTTAAAGTCTTTTGCATAACCAAGCTTCAGTCCGAGCTGTTTGCCTGACATTGCATCATAACCGTTGTAAAGAGTCAGCTGGAAGATCTTCGGAATATTCATATAACCGGTCAGGATATATGCTTCACTTCCCCATGCACCTGTCTCTACACAACCTGAAGATCCACCACGGCGGGCATCCTCCAGAGTCTTTCCTGCATTAACAAGCTCCATGATCTGTGCTTCTGTATTGTAGAATGCTGGCTGTCCCCATCCTTTTCTTGAGATCTCGCATGCTCTCTTAAGGAAACGTGCCGGTGTTTTCTTGCTGATAGTTACATTAGAGTTCGGCTGTACAAGCTTCATCTCATCCATACAGTCAAGGATCAGGTAGCTGACTGCATTTACACCGTCTTTACCATCTGGTGTAACTCCACCTGTATTGATATTCGCAAAGTCTACATAAGTAGCACTTTCTTTTAAGGTAATACCAACCTTAACCGGTGCCGGTTGGTTGTAGAATTTGATCCATAAGCATTCAAGCAGTTCTTTTGCTTTCTCGTCATCAAGGATTCCTGCTTCTGTATCTGCTTCATAATAAGAAATCAGATGCTGATCCAGACGTCCCGGACTGAATGCATCCCATGGGTTCAGTTCTGTTGTAACCGCAAGATGTGTAAACCAGTATAACTGGATTGCCTGCCAGAAGGTCTGCGGTTTGTGAGCCGGTACAACTTCCAGGTTGGCTGCAATCTGCTCTAATTCTTTCTTACGAGTAGGATCTGCTTCTTTTTCTGCCATTTCAAGAGCCAGTTTGTGATATCTCTCACCAAGGATGATTACTGCATCACATGCAATATCCATCGCTTTGAGTTCTTCCATTTTATCGGTAGCTTCCGGATCATTCATGAAATCCAGCGCATCCATAGTCTTTTTGATTTTTTCTTTGTACTCCTGATATCCGACTTTAAAGTTCTGTTCACCACCGCATGTATGTCCAGGTCCTCTCTGCTCCATAAACTCTGTGAACATACCTGCTGAATAGCAGTCATTCCATTCCGGAGTCATAGCTGCAAGGATCTTCTCTCTCATGCTTCGTCCTGACCAGTAAGGAATGATTTCCTTCTCCTGGATCTCACGATCTTCTTCTGTTGTATGGAAAGATACGAGGTCACGTTCACTCATAACTACCATATCTTCTTTGCTGTGGCAGCAAAGTTCCGGGAATGTAGGAGAAGCCTGTGGATCTTTTCCTTTTTCACCAACGATCAGCTCACCGTCTCCCAGATAAAGTGTCTTCTTTGAAAAATATTCTTTTAATACCATGGCTCTCATAACCGGAATCGAATATTTTCCATCATTTTTTCTGTAAAAATCTGTCTCGATTCTTGCTCTTTCGAGATCAATGTGAACCGGTGTTGTAACACTCAATTCTCTCAGCTTCTGAATTCTTTCATTCATGCCTCTTGCCATTTTCTTATCCTCCTATTTTTGTGTTGGTATACCCTGCATCCTGAAAAAGCTTTATAAAACTTTCCATCTCTTCTTTTTCCGGTGCATGTAAATCAGTTCCCTTGTATTCCATACCCAGCTTCGGATATTTACTGCTTCCTGTATTATGGTAAGGCAGCAGATTGACCTGTGCCGGATGAATGCCGTGTTTCTTCAGAAAATGAATGGTATCTTCCATGTTCTGCACATTGCCGTTCACTTCTTTGATTGTCGGGATTCGGACGTAAATCCTTGCCCCTGCATCCGAAAGCTTCACCAGGTTATCCAGAATCAGCTTATTGTCAACTCCGATATACTTTTTATGTAATTCCGGATCCATCACTTTTACGTCATATAAAAACGTATCTACATACGGTAAAATTGCTTCAAATTTATCATACGAAACATATCCGCAGGTGTCAATGGTAAGCGAAATTTCTTCTTTTTTAAGTGCTTTCGCGATCTGTAAAATATAATCCGTTGACATCGCCATCACTTCCCCGCCGGAAAGTGTGACTCCACCGCCGGACTGTTCATAAAACATCCGGTCTTTCATCAGCTCTTTAACCAGTTCCTTTACCGGATACTCCTGCCCTACGATCTCCCGAATGCCTTGCGGACAGAAATTATCACATTTTCCGCAAAGCTGACATTTCTCTTTGTCAAGCTCCGGCTTTCCATCTACCATAGTGATGGCATCGTTCGGACAGACCTTCGCACAGGTTCCACATCCGACGCACTTTTCTTTATCACACTGAAGTTCTCTCTCAAAACGCTGTGTCTCAGGGTTGTGACACCACTCGCACTTTAATGGACATCCTTTAAAAAATACAGTAGTACGGATTCCATCTCCGTCATGGATCGAATACTTCTGAATATTCGTTACTAAATTCATGGTAGCTCTCCTTCTTGTCATTTTTCTTTTTAGACTAACGTTTGTACCATAGTCTAAAGATACCAAAAAAACAAATAATTGTCAATCCTTTGGCAAACTTCTTCTCAAATATTTTTACAATCCTGATCTTCTTTCCTTAAGTAGACGAAACTCTGCACTCAGCTCATCACATATATAAAGAAGAGATACTTCACAGACTGTTTTTATCTGCAAAGTACCTCCCACTTCTCTATTGTACATTCTTCAAAATCACACACTGATTACCTCTGGAACAAAAAGCCGATTCAAACTGTGCTCTGTCATAGCTCACAATCCCTTCGATCGGGTCTGCAACAGTCACACTGTCTACACTGTATCCAATCAGTACAACACAATGATCGTTCATCGCCCAGCTGGCTTCTCTTCCATCTTCCGTATTCCAGCTTTCCATTATCTGACGTTCTTCCATACCAATTGTTCCCCATACAACCACGGGGGTTCCTTCACTTACAAAACGATACAGCTGTTCCGGCTCTGATCCTGTCTCGTCCTCTGCTTTCATTGCATTTCCATTATCTGCAAGATAGCCATCTGCTGCCGTCACGATTGCTCCCGCTCCGCAGCTTAATCCATCCGTCTCAGACTGTGGATTTCCTATAAAATAATTGTAAATATCATTTCCATATAAAGTTTCATTGTCTCCGTAATAAGTGTTGGTCCATCCAACTGTCGGTAAATATTCGAGTGCCATTGCCATCTTATCTGCAGAATATCCATAATAATTCAAAGCCATTGTAAGAGATGTGATCTCACATCCGGTAGGAAGCTCCGGCATCTGTCCTGTAAATGCAAAATCAGAAATACAGCTACTCTCTGGAAGGGGTGTCTCTTTCACTATTTCCGCATTTTTTATCTTCTGCGTCTTTGCTGTCGTTTTCTCCACTGCTGTAACAGACTGTCTTGCTCCTTTGATCTGTTCCAATTTTGCTTCTATATATGTAGTATCTTTTAATGTAAATCCTACGATAACGGCGCCAACCAATATCCCTGCTGCCGCTGCGATCCATTTTGCTGCACTGCGAATCTGCATCCGTACCTCCGTTTCTTAATACTTCTGTAACAATTCCGTCATATATACTACAACTTTTTTCGTGTTTCGTCAAATCTGCGGGGGAGTTTTCACAAATATTTCATAAATGAGAGTTGGCAGCACAAGTGATTCCAGATAGAAGGATTGCCTGCGCAATGGGTGCAGATCCGATAAAAATTAATCTGTCCTGCTGTTTTTTATCAATCGAATGAAATCCTGGCAAATACTATGCCATATATTTCTTCTTCAGTTCTTCCACCTTCGCGGTATAAGCCTCCTGCTGCTTTTTCTGCATGATCTCACTCTTAATCTGCTCTTTTACATCATCAAGCTTCGCATCTTCGGCTTCTTTCTTATCTTCCACTTTGATCAGATGGTATCCAAACTGTGTCTTGACCGGTCCAACCACATGTCCGATTTCTGCTGCAAATGCGGCATCTTCGAATTCTTTGACCATCTGTCCTTTTCCGAATTCGCCAAGGTCTCCACCGTTTGCTCCTGACGGGCAGGTAGAAGATTCTTTTGCAACATCCTCAAATGCTTTCCCACCACTTACAATGGATTCAAGTAGTTCGTTACATTTGTCTTCGGAATCAACCAGAATATGTTTTGCATGAACAGATACTCCTTTTGCAAATCTTGCTTTGTTTGCTTCAAAATATTCTCTGATCTCTTCAGCTGAAATTGTGATTTCCTCAAAGATCTTGCCGATCGCCATCTGTGCAAGGATATCTTTTCTTGCATTTTCCAGAATTGCTTTAAACTTTTCTGTCTCGTCTAACTTTTCTTCTTCACCATATTTTGCAAGTGCATAAACTGCGATCAGCTGATCAACACACTGTTTGCGGAAATCCGGATGGGATGCGTATACCTGCTGTTCTCTCGGAAGGCTTGCGATAAATGCATCTACCTCTGCTGATGTAATTTCATGTCCGCAGATTACTGCTTCAACTGTTTTTTCCATAATTTCTTTGTACTCCTTTTTCTCGTAGTGTTTCAATTGTACCATTTCATACGGTGTTAGTCAAAGTTGGTTTTATTTCTATGAAACTTCTCTTCATCTGATATCTTTTCTTCCGACTTCATGTTATACTTCGTTTAGGTATGTTTTTTTAGTTTTTTCATTGGAGGTTATTAACATGTCAAACGAAAGTACAAAAACCAATCAGATTACCGAAGGAGTTATCTGGAAGCAATTATTGATTTTTTTCTTTCCTATTGTAGTTGGAACTTTGTTTCAACAGCTTTATAACACCGTAGATGCTGTCATCGTCGGTCGTTTTGTCGGAAAGGGCGCACTTGCCGCAGTCGGGGGATCTTCTGCCGTTCTTTCCAATCTGATCATCGGATGTTTTACGGGACTTGCAAGCGGTGCATCTGTAATTGTTTCCCAGTTTTATGGTGCAAAGGATGAGCGGAATCTGCAAAAGAGTCTGCATACCGCTTATGCTTTTTCCGTTATCCTCAGTATTGTATTTACAATACTCGGATGGGCCTTAACACCATTTCTTTTGAAGCTCATCGATACACCTGCAGATACACTTGCGGATTCTATTCTTTATCTGCGGATTTACTTTTTAGGTATCTTCGGTACCTTGATCTTTAATATAGGCTCAGCCATCATGCGCTCCATCGGTGATTCCCGCAGACCACTATATTACCTGATCATCTGTTGTTTTCTAAACATCATCCTCGATCTGGTACTAGTAATCGTATTTGATATGGGAATTGTCGGAGCCGCTATCGCGACCATTATTTCACAGGCAGTAAGTGCAATCCTTGTCACCAATGCACTGATGAAAAAATATGATGACTGCAAGCTTTATCTGAGCAAACTGCACATAGACCTTTTGAAGCTGCGTCTGGAATTCCGCATCGGTATTCCAAGTGCACTGCAGGCATTTATGTACAGTATTACCAATATCATTATTCAGGCAGCGATCAATGGTTTCGGAACCGATACTGCCGCTGCATGGGCTTCTTTTGGTAAACTAGATGCGCTTTTCTGGACAGTCAACGGAGCATTCGGAATTGCGATCACAACCTTTGCCGGTCAGAATTACGGAGCAGGAAAAAAAGACCGCATTTTCAAAAGTGTCCGTATCTGCCTTGCAATGGCAGTGGCTGTATGCGGAGGGATCGTTCTGTTTTTAGCCATCTTCTGCCGCCCACTGTTCTCAATTTTTACGACAGATCAAAATGTGATCAATATCGGTATTGATATGCTGCGTTTTATGGCACCGTGCTACACTATTTATGTATTTATTGAAGTTCTCTCCGGTGCACTTCGCGGAACCGGCGATGTCCTGCTGCCGACACTGATCACACTTGGCGGCGTATGTCTGATCCGTATTCCGTGGATTATGTTTGTCTTACCGGCACACCATACCACAACCTGTGTAATGCTTAGTTATCCGATTTCCTGGATCACTACCACAGCTTTGATCATACCGTACTATTTATATAGAAAAAAACATGCTTACGATTAAGGAGAATTGAACATGGCCAAATCCGAATCTACCAAATACCGGCTCGCCGAAGCAATGAAAACCTGCATGAAGACCACTTCTGTCGATGATATCACCATCCGCCAGATTGTGGAAGTCTGCGGCGTCACACGCCAGACCTTTTACCGCAATTTTCTTGATAAATATGATCTGATCAACTGGTATTTTGACAAACTTCTTCTTAAATCATTTGAACATATGGGCGAAGGTACCACTGTTTATGACGGACTGGTCAAAAAATTTGAATATTTAAAGGAAGAGCACCTGTTTTTCGCTGCAGCATTCCGCTCTGACGATCAGAACTCTTTAAAAGAACATGATTTTGAACTGATTCTGGAATTCTATTCAAACCTTATTTTCCAGAAAACCGGAAGACGCCCGGATGCAGAAACTTCATTTCTTTTAGAGATGTACTGCCGTGGCTCGATTTACATGACTGTCAAATGGCTGCTTGGCGGAATGAATTTTCCGCCTGCGCAGCTTGCAAAACAACTGGTACTTGGCATGCCGGAAAAACTTGTGCAACTCTTCACTAATTTGCATATTTTGTCTTAAGCTTTTGTATAAATGTTACACTTTTCATATTCTGTAACTTTTTTTACCGCCTTCTTATTGTTAAAATAGTATCAGAAACAAGTGGTTTTACCATAAACGAAAAGGAGATATGTATCATGGCAAACAGAATTATGTTAAATCAGACATCTTATCACGGAGCAGGTGCAATCGCAGAGATTGCAACAGAAGCAAAAGCTCACGGTTTCAAAAAAGCTCTTGTATGTTCTGACCCGGATCTGATCAAATTCAATGTTACTTCCAAAGTAACAGATATCTTAGACAAAGAAGGACTTGCTTACGAAATCTACTCTGATATCAAAGCAAACCCGACTATCGAGAACGTACAGCACGGTGTACAGGCTTTCAAAAATTCAGGTGCTGATTACATCATCGCAATCGGTGGCGGATCTTCTATGGATACTTCCAAAGCAATCGGTATCATCATCGCAAACCCGGAATTTGAAGATGTAAGAAGCCTGGAAGGTGTAGCTCCGACAAAGAAACCTTGCGTTCCGATCATTGCCGTTCCGACAACAGCCGGTACTGCTGCAGAAGTTACGATCAACTATGTAGTAACAGATGTAGAAAAGAAACGTAAATTCGTCTGTGTAGACCCACATGATATGCCGATCATCGCTGTTGTAGACCCGGAAATGATGTCCTCTATGCCAAAAGGACTGACCGCTTCAACCGGTATGGATGCATTAACTCATGCGATCGAAGGCTACACCACAAAAGCCGCATGGGAAATGACAGATATGTTCCACTTAAAAGCAATCGAGATTATCTCCAAATCTCTCCGCGGTGCTGTTGAAAACACCAAAGAAGGAAGAGAAGGAATGGCTCTTGGACAGTACATCGCCGGAATGGGCTTCTCAAACGTAGGTCTTGGAATCGCTCACTCAATGGCTCATACCCTTGGAGCAGTCTATGACACACCACACGGTGTTGCATGTGCAATGATGCTTCCGATCGTAATGGAATACAACGCAGACTGCACCGGAGAAAAATACCGTGAAATCGCCCGCGCAATGGGAGTTGAAGGCGTAGATAATATGTCTCAGGAAGAATACAGAAAAGCAGCTGTAGATGCAGTCCGCAAACTCTCTGAAGACGTAGGAATCCCATCCAAACTCGAAGCCCTCAAAGAAGAAGATCTCCAGTTCCTCGCAGAATCCGCCCACGCCGACGCCTGCGCACCTGGAAATCCAAAAGACGCATCCGTAGAAGACCTCAAAGATCTCTTCAGAAAACTGATGTAAAGAACAAAATATACATAGTCTGGTAATAAAGCAAAATAATATTCACATCCTATAAATTGATATTCCACTTGCTTTGCTTACCAACAAAGTAGAAAAAGCAACCCCCACAAATTCCGCTAAAAGCGAAATTTGTGGGGGTGAACTTTTTCTCCCCGTATCTTAGTTGATGCAACCCACTTGAGGTATCAGCGCCCGAATCGCCATACATCTTGTTTGGATGCATTGAGGGAGCTGATGCAATTCTTAAGGTTGTGGAAATTTGTGTTATTCCGTGAAATCCATCTGTCTGAGCGCGCCGCGCGAGTTATGGATTTCACGGAATGCCCTTAACAAATTTACAGAACCTCAAGAACTGCCAGCGCACCGAACCGCATCCAAACAAGATGTATGGCGATTCGGGCGCGTCCCTCAAACCAATCCCCCATCAAATAAAATACTCTATCGTCTTTTCTTCCGACAACTTCGTCTTCTCATTAAACAAAAGCACTGCTTCCCGCCCTTCTTCCGGTCCAAAAGAATACAGTTCCAGTACTTCCCGGTTAAACATCTCCTCCGGTACGATCCGGTTATACCGGTCCGGCTTGTCCGTCACAAGTACAACCTCCTTTTCCTCAAAAGGCTCTTCCCTGTAATACGGATCAAACATATAAACTATTCCATTTTCTGCCCCGGTAAGAAGCACATAATGCCACTCATCCAGAAAAAGCCTTACAACAACTGCACCACCACGATGCAGTGCATCATTGATATAACTGGTATCATCCAGATAGACATTTTCCCCATGAAGATATTTTGCAGAGATTGCAAGTTGTCCCGTCTTCCCAAATCCATTCAGCCAGTTGCTAAGAAACATCATTGCCGCACAGGAAGTGCCACTTTTTCCGGCAACTCCCTCCGCACTGTAGCAATCCAGGCAATAAAGCATGATATTTCTCAGAATTTCCGGCGGGATTTCCTCCCTTGGAAATAAATAGCTGATCGCATTCTGCATGGACGTCGGTCCACAATCATAATCCGAAAACTGATAATGCAGTGGATTTTTCAAGGTTATTCCTCCGTTCCTTTTCTCAGGAATTCTGTGTCTACAAGATTCCAGATCTCATCCCGTCCCTGCTTTGTCTCTGCAGAGAAAGGAATCACAACGGTTCCCGGAAGCAGCTTCAATCCGGTCTTAATTGCCTTTACTTGCTTCTGTACCTGACTTCTCTTCAGCTTATCAAGCTTTGTCGCGATAATGATCGGATTGAATCCCTGATCTACGATCCAGTCATACATCATCTTATCATTCGCAGATGGATCATGACGGATATCGATCAGAAGGAAGACGGCTCGCAGCTGTTTAGAGCCATGAAGATAACGTTCGATCAATTTTCCCCACTGTGCCTTCTCCTGCTCGGAAACCTTTGCATAACCATATCCCGGAAGGTCAACCAGATACATTTCTTCGTTGATATTGTAAAAGTTGATGGTCTGTGTTTTTCCAGGTTTTGCCGAAGTTCTGGCAAGCGCCTTCCGGTTCATCAGTGCATTGATCAGAGAGGATTTGCCGACATTGGATTTTCCGGCAAATGCGATCTCCGGCAGGGTGTGATCCGGCAGTTTACTTGTAATTCCACATACTGTTTCCAGATTTACATTCTTAATTACCATCGTTTTTCCTCCGTGTGCGCACAAGCGCGATCTTCAGAACCTCTTCCATCTGCGATACCGGAATAATCTCCAGTCCCTTCGTAATCTCAGAAGAAAGTTCATCCACATCTTTTTTGTTCTCCTTCGGTACAAGTACCGTCCTGATTCCGGCATTCTTTGCCGCCAGAAGCTTCTCTTTCAGTCCTCCGATCGGAAGTACTCTTCCCCGCAGCGTAATCTCACCCGTCATGGCAAGATCGGCACGCACTTTTTTGTCTGTGATTGCAGAAAGCATTGCAGTCGCCATCGTAATACCAGCTGAAGGTCCATCTTTCGGAACTGCCCCTTCCGGAATATGGATATGGATATCATGTTTTTCAAAGAAATCTTCAGCAACCTTATATTTACTGCTGATCGACCGGATATAACTGATTCCTGCCTGTGCGGACTCTTTCATCACATCGCCAAGCTGTCCCGTCAGAATGATCTCGCCCTTTCCTGGCATTACATTCACTTCAATCTGCAGGGTGTCTCCTCCTACACTGGTCCATGCAAGTCCACGGACGATTCCTACTTCATCCTCTGCATTTGCCATCTGATAGGTGTACTTTTCCTTTCCAAGATACTTTTCAATATTCCGCTCTGTTACCTGAACTCTCTTTTTATCATGTTCATAGATCTCTCTGGCAGCTTTCCTGCAGATATTACCGATTTCACGCTCCATCTGACGCACACCGGCTTCCTTGGTGTAGTTCTGCGCAATTTTCCAGATCACACCCTTGCTGATCGTAAGCTGTTCTTTTGTAAGTCCATGTCTTTCCAACTGCTTTGGAATCAAATGTTCTGTCGCAATATGCAGCTTTTCATTCTCCGTATAACTGCTGACCTCAATTACTTCCATACGGTCAAGAAGTGGCCGGGGGATCGTCTGCAGCGAGTTAGCCGTCGTCACAAATGTCACCTCAGACAGATCGACCGGGACTTCCAGATAATGATCACGGAAACGGTTGTTCTGTTCACTGTCCAGCACCTCCAGAAGCGCAGAAAAAGTATCTCCCTTATAGTCTGTGCTGACTTTATCAATCTCATCCAGAAGGAGCAACGGGTTCTTTACCCCGGCGCTCTTAATACCGTTTGCAATCCGTCCCGGCATTGCACCAACATAAGTTTTTCTGTGTCCACGGATTTCAGCCTCATCACGGACACCGCCAAGAGAAATTCTCACATACGGTTTTTTCAATGCTTTTGCAAGTGATCTTGCAATAGATGTCTTTCCAGTTCCCGGAGGACCTACCAGACACAGGATCGGGCTGTCACCCTTTTTCGTAAGAGCACGTACTGCCAGAAATTCCAGCACACGTTCTTTAACCTCTTCCAGTCCGTAATGTTCTGCTTCCAGAAGCTCTTTCGCATATGCAATGTCTGTGAAATCCTCAGCCCGCTTATTCCATGGCATTTCCAGCATGGTTTCGATATATGTACGGATCACACCCGCTTCTGCCGGACTCTGCATGGAATTTTTAAATCTGCCGATCTCTTTTTTCAGCTTTTCTTTTACCTCATCCGGTGCATCCAGCGCTTCTGCCTTCTGTGTAAATTCCTCCGCATCGGAAATTGTAGTATCCTCACCAAGCTCTTCACGGATCAGCTTCAACTGTTCGCGCAGGATATATTCTCTCTGATGCTTATCCACACGCTCTTTCACCTTCATCTGGATCTCATCGCGGATGTTCATGATCTGCATCTCATTGACCAGCTTAAAGGAAATAAGCTCGTAACGTCTGTCAAAATCAAGTTCTTCCAGGATTTCCTGCAATTCCCGGTAATCCAGAGGCATATTCGCTGCCACCTGATTCACCATCTTTTTCAGATCCGTGATCTCTTTGATCTGGTTTACCATATCTTTTGTGATCTTCGGCATTCTCGCCGCATAATCCAGATACAGATCCCTAAGTCCCCGCATCATCGCTTCCCGGTTGATCTCGCCTGCAATATCCGGATCACTCTCTTCCGGGATCGTGATATTTGCCCGAAGATACGGATCGTTAAATTCTATTGTATTTAAAACCGCTCTCTCTTCTGCTGATACAAGCACCCGCAGAATCTGCTTTGGCAGTTTGATGATCTGTTTTACTGTCGCAACTGTTCCCACACGGTAGAGATCCGCTTCTCCCGGATTTTCCACTTCCACATCTTTCTGTGTCAGCAAAAAAATCTTCTGGTCGCTTGCCATCGCTTCCTGAACTGCTTCAATCGAGCGTTCCCGGCTGATATCAAAATGTGCCACCATCTCCGGCAGAATTGTCATTCCCCGCAGGGCAACCATTGGCAGACTTTCTGTTCTGTTCATATAGTTTTTTCTCCTGTTAAATAAAAATGGATGCTTCTGGTCTTAACCGTCAGCACCCATTTCCATACGTCTGATTTTCTTATGCACTTTCCGGTCTTGCTTCGATCTTTTCTGTACTCGGTGCTTTCTCCCCAAGTACTGCCTCTTTTGTCACAAGACAGTATTTCAGATTCTCGTCAGACGGTGCTTTATACATGATATCCATCATTACATTTTCCATGATCGCACGGAGTCCTCTGGCTCCTGTCTTACGCTTCAGGGAAGTCTCAGCAATCGCCTCCAGCGCCTCTTTGTCGAATTCCAGTTCCACATCATCCAGCTCCAGAAGCTTCTGATACTGTTTTACGATCGCATTCTTTGGTTCCGTCAGAATGCGGATCAGATCTTCTTTATCCAGAAGTTCCAGGGATACAGTTACCGGCACACGTCCTACAAGTTCTGGGATCAGTCCGAACTTCACAAGATCCTGTGGAAGGATCTGCTGTAGAAGCCGGTCGATATCTTCCTCATGCCGCTGCGCGATCTGTGCCTCAAATCCAATGGATTTCTTATCTATTCTGTTCTCTATGATCTTATCTATTCCCTCAAACGCTCCACCGCAGATAAATAAAATATTGGTGGTATCGATTTGGATCATCTCCTGCTGCGGATGCTTACGTCCACCCTGTGGCGGTACATTTGCGATTGTACCTTCCAGGATCTTCAGAAGTGCCTGCTGAACACCTTCTCCTGATACATCACGGGTAATCGACGGATTCTCAGATTTTCTTGTGATCTTGTCAATCTCGTCAATATAAATAATTCCGTGCTCTGCACGTTCAATATCACCATCTGCTGCCTGAATGATCTTAAGAAGAATATTCTCTACATCTTCTCCGACATATCCTGCTTCTGTAAGCGCAGTTGCATCTGCAATTGCAAACGGTACATTCAGAATTTTTGCGAGAGACTGTGCCAGAAAAGTCTTACCGCATCCTGTCGGTCCTACCATCAGGATATTACTCTTCTGAAGCTCCACGCCCAGATCTTTTTCTGCCATAATACGCTTATAGTGATTATATACCGCAACAGAAAGTACTTTCTTCGCTTCGTCCTGTCCAATCACATAATCATCCAGAAATGCCTTGATTTCTTCCGGTTTCAGAAGATTGATATCATCATATGCATTTTCTTCTTCATAACCAAGTTCATCTTCAATGATCTCAGTGCATACATCCACGCACTGGTCGCAGATAAACACCCCGTTTGGTCCGGCGATCATCTTGCGTACCTGACTTTGTGGTTTATTGCAAAAAGAACATCTTACGATTTCTTCATATTTTCCTGCCATATTCTTACCTCGCACTTTTTTACACGTAAAGGGAATGTCCCAATAAGGACATTCCCTTTTCCCGTTAACGGCTTGTAATAACCTTATCAATCAATCCATATGCCAAAGCTTCTTCGGCAGTCTTCCAGTTATCTCTTTCCGTATCTGCACAAATTGTCTCATAACTCTGACCTGTATTTGCAGCCATCAATCTGTTCATTCTTTCTCTGATCTTCAGAATATGCTGTGCATTGATCTCAATCTCGGTTGCCTGACCCTGTGCACCGCCTGAAGGCTGGTGAATCATGATCTCTGCATTCGGAAGGGCATATCTCTTTCCCTTTGCTCCGCCTGCGAGAAGGAAAGCTCCCATACTTGCAGCCATTCCCATACACATCGTAGAGACGTCACATTTGATGTAATTCATAGTGTCGTAGATCGACATACCTGCTGAAATCGATCCGCCAGGACTGTTAATATAA
Source organism: Allocoprococcus similis (assembly GCF_054660775.1). Lineage (NCBI taxonomy): Bacteria > Bacillati > Bacillota > Clostridia > Lachnospirales > Lachnospiraceae > Allocoprococcus > Allocoprococcus similis. The sequence goes on along the minus strand of NZ_BAAHSG010000011.1, from coordinate 117,295 downwards.
AACTGGATATCCTTTTCCGGATCTTCTGCTTCCAGAAACAGCAGCTGCGCTACGATCAGGCTCGCTGATGCATCATTCACTTCGGTATCCAGGAAAATGATTCTGTCTTTTAAAAGTCTTGAATAAATGTCGTAAGAGCGTTCTCCACGGCTTGTCTGTTCAACGACATAAGGTACTAAACTACTCATGTAACACTCCTCCTGCTATATTAAAGTATGAAACAGATACTTATTTTTCTACGGCATTGTCAACTACAAATGTAATTGCTTCCTGAACTGCCATATCCTGCTTCATCTGTTCTTTTTCTTTGTCGCCCATGAAGCTCTTAAGCTTGTCAGCTTCCATCTGGTAAGCTTCTGCCATCTTAGCGATCTCTTCGTCTAATTTTTCATCTGTGATTTCGATGTTTTCTGCTTTTGCAATTGCTTCAAGAACAAGTCTTGTCTTGATTCTCTTCTCAGCCTGCGGACGAAGTTCATCCATCATCTTGTCAGCTGTCATGCCTGTGAACTGCATGTACTGGTCAAGAGTCAGTCCCTGCTGCTGCATTCTCTGAGCGAATTCATCAAGCATCTGTCTTGCCTGTGTATCAACCATAGCTTCCGGAAGATCCATCTTAGCTGATTCGATGATCGCATCTACAGCTGCATCTTCCTGTGCTCTCTTACCATCGTTTACTTTCTGCTCTTTGATCTTAGCTTTGATATCAGTTTTTAATTCATCAAGAGTATCGAATTCTGATACTTCTGAAGCAAATTCATCATCAAGCTCCGGAAGTTCTTTTGCTTTGATCTCATGAACTGTGCATTTGAATACAGCTTCTTTTCCTTTGAGGTCTTCTGCATGGTAATCTTCCGGGAATGTAACCTTAACTTCAACTTCTTTTTCCGGTTCTGCACCGATCAGCTGTTCTTCAAATCCCGGAATGAAAGATCCTGAACCGATTGTCAGCGGATAATTTTCTCCCTTTCCGCCTTCAAAAGCTTCTCCGTCTACAAATCCTTCAAAGTCAAGAACAACTTCGTCTTTATCCTGTACCGGACGTCCTTCTACTGTGATTGTTCTTGCGTTCTTAAGCTGTTCTTCCTCAAGCTTAGCGTCGATTTCTTTCTGTGTTACGCGGTTAGAATATTTCGGAACTTCGATTCCTTTGTATTCGCCAAGTTCTACTTCCGGCTTTGTAGCTACTTCAGCTGTGAAGATGAACGGTTTTCCTTTTTCGATCTGTGTTACATCGATCTTCGGCTGAGATACGATCTCAAGTCCGCTTTCATCGTATGCTTTTGAATATGCTTCCGGAATCAGAGCGTTTGCTGCATCATCATAGAAGATTTCCGGTCCATACATCTTTTCGATGAGCTGGCGCGGAACTTTTCCTTTACGGAATCCAGGAACATTGATTCTGCCTTTCTGCTTCTGGTATGCTTTCTGAAGTGCTCCTTCTAATTCTTCTGCTGAAACTTCGATTGTGAGTTTCGCCATATTGTGTTCTAACTGTTCAACTTGTAAACTCATTACCATTTCCTCCTAAATTTACATATGCAAAAAGTCGACAGACTTATCTACATTACAATCATTTTACAAGTATAGCACAACTTCTACAGTTTATCAAGCTCTAAAATTCGTTCTATAAAGCCATTTAATTCCTCATCACCGATCGACCAGGTATTCCGCCCTTTTTGCGTCACGGTAAAGATATATTCCTGCTTCTCTCCATACTGCATATCGAGATAAGAACTTCTTAAAAGGCTGTATGCACCGGTCATATAATCCAGCACCATTGCCTCTTTGATTTCTTCATCTGTTCCGCTGTACTTTCCTGCATCTTTGTCTGCCTGGATCTTCTCGGACTCTTCCTTCAGCTTCGGCATGAAGCGGGTAAATACATCCACCGGCTGGTACTTTACTGTCACCTCACAGGTCTTACTCCCCGTTTTTTTCACACCACTTACCTGATAACGGACGGAACTAAAGATCTCTTTGATCAATACACCATATGTCTCAGAAAAGTCATTTTCCGTCTCCACACCATTTAGCAGATAGTCTTGGACAAAAGCATTGATCCCGTTCTCATAGACCTTCTTCAGATCGCTGTCTGATGCTCCGAGGATTTCCTTTGCTTCCTGGGTTTGTCCCTGAAAAGTCAGATCCAGGTTCGCCTGCACATATTTTTCTGCCTTTCCTTCATTGATCCCACATCCGGCAAGCAGTGTGACCAAAAGCAGCACTGCCAGAAACTCACTGCCTGCTTTTCTCTTTTTCCGGAAACTATCGTTCATAGACTACCTGCCTTGAAATGGTATCTGCGCTTTCTTTATCCCGCAGCTCTCTGATCAGCGCAAGTGCAAAATCAATCGCGGTTCCAAGTCCCCGGCTGGTTGTGATATGTCCATCTGTCACTGCCGACTGACAGGTAACTTCCGCTCCGGTAAGTCCTTCTTCCATTCCCGGATAGCAGATTGCCTTCTTTCCTTTCAGGATTCCCATCCCGCCAAATACGGTCGGTGCCGCACAGATTGCAGCCAGATATTTTTTCTCTTCATTATGTTTTAAGATCAGCTCTTCAAGACCTTTGTGTTCTTTTAAATGGATTGTTCCCGGCATCCCTCCCGGAAGTACCAGCATCTTCACCTCTGAAAAATCTGTATTTTCAAACAGGCTGTCTGCTTTTACTATAATTCCGTGTGCCCCCCGGATCTCTTCCCGTCCCATGATGGAAACGGTTCTGGTCTCAATCCCGGCTCTTCTTAAAAGATCAACAACCGTAAGTCCTTCAATCTCTTCAAATCCATCTGCAAGAAATACACATACTTCACTCATAATCCTGTCCATCCTTTCTTTTTCCTGATGTTCCCCATTGTAACAGAAGCCTGCAAAAATGGCAACTTTCTGCCTTGTCTCCCCTGAAAAACTCCGCTATACTGTTAATGAACGTATAAGGAGGACTTTCCCATGGAAATCGAACGCAAATATCTGATCCATAAGCTTCCGGATCACCTTGAGGCTTATCCTCACCGCACACTTGAGCAGGCTTATCTCTGCACCGAACCGGTTGTCCGTGTCCGCAGGGATGCTGATGACTACATCCTGACCTACAAATCCAAAGGTCTGATGATGCGTGAAGAATACAATCTTCCTCTTACCAAGGAAGCCTACCACCATCTGCTCGAAAAGGCAGACGGACGCATTATCACAAAAGAGCGCTACTGCATCCCTTACGGAGATCATCTCATGATCGAGCTTGATGTCTTCGCCGGTGATCTCGCCCCGCTGCTCCTTGCCGAAGTCGAATTTTCTTCCGAAGAAGAGGCCAATTCCTTTACCCCGCCGGACTGGTTCGGTGAGGATGTCACCTTTTCCAGCAAATATCATAACAGTACACTGAGTCAGAAAAAGGATTGAGAAATTTCCCAATCCTTTTTTCTTCCGCAAATGCACCATCCGGTACATTTACGACCACATTCTTTTTATTAGTCTTCCAGACCAAATCCGTCATGGATTGCAACCAATGCACGGTCTGCATCTTTTTCATCGATCAGAACCGTGATACGGATCTCTGATGTAGAAATCATATTGATATTGATATTGGAATTGCTAAGTGACTCAAACATGGTCGCAGCAACACCCGGATTGCTGAGCATTCCGGCTCCTACGATCGATACCTTTGCAACTTTTTCGTTGTAATTCATCTCTCTGATCGTAAGGGCTTCTTTTCTGGCTTCCAGAACTTCCATTGCCTCTTTAAGATCATCCTGTGATACAGTAAATGTAATGTCTTTTGTTCCGTCACGTCCAACTGACTGAAGAATAATATCTACGTTAATATTATGCTTTGCAAGTGTATTGAAAATCTTAAATGCAGTACCTGGTTTGTCTTCTACACCCATTACTGAAATTCTCGCTGTATTTTTATCTGCCGCAACGCCGGTAATTAACATTTTTTCCACCTTTGCTACCTCCTTGACCAGGGTTCCTTCTTCTGTGTTCAGGCTGGAACGTACAACCAGCTCAACCCCGTATTTTTTCGCCATCTCTACAGAACGATTATGTAAAACCTTTGCCCCTGATGTTGCGAGCTCCAGCATCTCATCGTAGGTGATCTCTTCGATTTTACGCGCATTCGGTACCACTCTCGGGTCTGCAGTGTAAACACCGTCTACGTCTGTATAGATCTCACATTTGTCTGCATGCATTGCAGCCGCAAGTGCCACAGCTGTCGTATCGGATCCACCTCTTCCAAGTGTGGTATAGTCTCCATAATGGTTGACTCCCTGGAATCCGGTTACGATCACGACCTTGCGGTTCTCCAGTTCGTGGGTGATACGGTCTGTATCCACTCTTTTAAATCTCGCATTTCCGTTCCGCGCCGTAGAATGCATCTTTACCTGGAATGCATTCAACGAGATTGCCGGAACATTCAAAAACTGAAGTGCCATTGCCATCAGTGCTACAGATACCTGTTCTCCCGTGGTAAGGAGCATATCAAGTTCTCGTTTTGATGGGTACGGATTGATCTCGGCCGCCTTCTCAAGCAGTTCATCTGTTGTATCTCCCATTGCGGAGAGAACAACGATCACATCATTCCCCATCTGATACTCTTCTGCGCAGCGTCTTGCTACATTAAAGATCCGCTCTTTATCTGCAACTGAACTGCCGCCAAATTTCTTAACTACTAGCATAATTTCCTCCTACAGTTCCTGCATTTTTAGACTTCTTCTTCTACTCTTATCATATGCAGGATTTCCGGATAAGCTTTTGCTTTTTCCTCGTATTCTCCCTCGGTCATCACCGGTGTGACAAAACCAAATTCTCCATTGACTCCTGCCTCTACAAATCTGACTTCACCAAAATCATTGCCGATTCGTTCTTTGAACGCATCCACATTTCCACGGATTCGCACCAGGAACTTCTTGCTGGTCTTGCTTCTGTCTTCCAATGTAAGCTTTTCTTCGCTCCAGAAATTCATGATATCTCTGCCCTGATTCTGTACAACTGCCACAATGTCAGCCACAACCGCACTCGCAGTCGGAAGCTTTCCTGCCCCACTTCCGTAGAACATCGCATCTCCCAGCATATTCCCCTTTACAAATACGGCATTAAATACACCGTTCACACTGTAAAGCGGATGTTCTGCATGAAGAAGCACCGGTGCAACTCCCGCATAAAGAGTTCCATCCACATGCTTACATTCAGCAAGAAGTTTGATATTCATTCCCAGAGCCTTTGCATACTGCATATCTTCTGTTGTGATCTTTGTAATACCTTCGGTATAAATTTCTTCAAAATCTACATATTTTCCTGAGATGATCGATGCAAGGATCGCGATTTTCCGGCATGCATCCTGTCCTTCCACATCAGCAGTCGGATCTGCCTCTGCAAATCCATTCTTCTGTGCTTCACGGAGAACCTCTTCATAGTTCGCTCCCTCATAGAACATCCTGGTCATCATGTAATTGGTTGTTCCGTTCAGGATTCCTGCGATTTCTTCGATTTCATCACCTGTCAGGGATGATCCAAGTGCCCGGAGGATCGGAATCCCCCCTCCCACACTTGCTTCAAAAAGGAAATTCACATTCTTTTCCCGTGCTGTTTTAAGAAGCGCGGATCCATGTTTGGCAACCAACGCCTTATTGGATGTCACGACACTTTTTCCTGCTTCCAGTGCTTTTCTGACAAAGGTATTCGCCGGTTCCACACCGCCCATCACTTCTACTACAATTCCAATCTCCGGATCATTCAGGATAATCTCATAATCATGAACAATCTTTTCCTGGATCTTATCTCCCGGGAAATCCCTCAGATCCAGCACATATTCAACTTCAATTTCTTCTTTTGCCCGTGACGCGATCAGCTTCTGATTTACATCCAGAACCTCTACCACACCAGAACCTACGGTACCATAACCCAATACTGCAATCTTCATCTTTTTGTCTACTCCCTGCCTACGATTTTCAAATAATGCACACCTGAATGCTGTTCAATCTCTTCCACCATCTCCGACAGATTCTTTGTTGTCTGCAGCACCTCCACACTGAGCGTCAGTGTTGCCACCCCGTTGATCGGAATACTCTGGTGAATGGTCAGGATATTCGCCTGATACCTTGCCACCGCGTTTAAAAGCTCTGCCATAACTCCCGGTGTATCATCAAGCTGAATAACCATCGTAACAGTCCTTCCTTTTTCATTTTCGTGAAATGGGAAAATATCATCCTTATATTTATAGAAAGAACTTCTGCTGATACCGATCTCTTCTGTCGCTTCCTGAATCGTCATTCCACGTCTGGTTGCGAGCAGTCTCTTTGTCTCGACAACCTTTATGAGCACCTCCGGCACTGCTTTTTTCTTTACCACATAGTACTTTGTATTATCCATTGTTACTCCTCTGTTTCAGATAAGCATTGATAAATGGATCCAGCTCCCCATCCAGAACTGCACTTACATTTCCGGTCTCTTCTCCGGTACGGTGATCCTTGACCAGATTGTAAGGATGTAAAATATAGGATCGGATCTGGCTTCCAAAATTGATATCCTGGACTTCCCCCCGGATGCCGGATACCTTTTCTTCCTGCTCCTGCTTTTTCAAAAGATACAGCTTGGCTTTCAACATCTGCATCGCTTTGTCCTTATTAAAAAGCTGCGAACGTTCATTCTGACACTGCACTACGATTCCTGTCGGAAGATGCGTAATCCGCACCGCAGACGAAGTCTTGTTGATATGCTGTCCTCCGGCTCCGCTCGAACGGTAGGTATCGATCCGCAGGTCGTCATCATTCAGCTCAATGTCAATATCATCTTCAATATCCGGTATCACATCACAGGATGCAAAAGATGTCTGCCTCTTGCCTGCTGAATTGAACGGAGAAATACGCACCAGACGGTGCACTCCCTTTTCTGACTGAAAATAGCCATATGCATTATCTCCCGTTACTTCAAACGTGATTCCTTTCAGTCCGGTAATATCTCCGTCCTGATAGTCCAGCACGGTTATCTGAAATCCTTTTGACTGTGCATATCTTGTATACATACGATACAGCATATTTGCCCAGTCACAGCTGTCTGTTCCTCCGGCTCCTGCATGCAGTGTCACGATCGCATTGCAGGAATCATATTCCCCGGAAAGAAGTGTCCGGATCCTGAGATCTTCAAATTCTTTTTCAAATTTAGAGATCTCACGCTGGATCTCTTTGATCATCTCCCGGTCTTCTTCCTCTTCCGTAAGTTCGATCAGTGCATTGATATCTTCATATGAACTTTCCAGATCCTGGACCTCCTTCACACAGTCCTGCATTTTCCGGAGTTCCTTCATGATCCTCTGTGAAAGCTCTGTCTTGTCCCAGAACCCTGGTTCTTCTATCTTTCTTTCCAGCTCTTCAATCCGTTTTTCTTTGCCTGCCAGGTCAAAGTGAATCCCTCATTTCCTTCAGGGGTTCTTCATACGCATTTAATGTCTGCTTAAATCCGTCTAATTCAACCACTGTATCACCTCAAATCTCATAAAATTATATAAAAACCCAAACTGTCGTATTTTATTTTCTTCCGCAGCACTGTTTGTATTTCTTGCCGCTTCCACACGGGCATGGATCATTTGGATATATCTTTTTCTCGGCACGTACCTTTGGTCCCTTTGCAACACTGTCATCTTTATTGGTACCGGTTACTTTTGCAACCTGTTCTCTTTCAACCTTCTGTTCTACATTGACATGGAAGAGAAGTCTGACTGTATCCACTTCGATTGCACGTGTCATTTCACCGAACATATCATATCCGATCATCTTGTATTCAACCAGAGGATCTCTCTGTCCGTAAGCCTGCAGACCGATTCCCTGACGTAACTGATCCATATCATCAATGTGATCCATCCATTTTGCATCGATCACACGCAGAAGGAACACACGCTCTACCTCACGCAGATGCTCTGCTTCCGGGAACTGTGCTTCTTTTTCTTCATATGCTTTTGCAGCACGTTCTTTCAGGAGATGCTTGATCTCTTTTGGCTCTTTATCCTTTGCATCTTCCTCCGTAACCGGCGGAAGCGTTGGAATCACATCCAGAAGGTCTCGGTTCATTGCTCCAAGATCCCATTCTTCAAAATCCTGTTCCTCGGAAAGATTGGCATCGACGGTATTTTCCACAAAATCTGTGATCATATGGAAGATAGAATCTCTCATATTCTCACCGTCAAGGACTCTGCGTCTTTCATCATAGATGATCTCTCTCTGTTCATTCATTACCTGGTCATATTCAAGCAGATTCTTACGAATACCAAAGTTGTTGCTCTCAATCTTCTTCTGAGCCTTCTCAATCGCACTTGAAAGCATCTTGTGCTCGATCTGTTCTCCTTCTTCTACTCCAAGCTTGGTAAATACATCCATCAGTCTCTCGGAACCAAACAGACGCATCAGGTCATCCTCCAGAGAGATATAGAATCTGGATTCTCCCGGATCGCCCTGACGTCCGGCACGTCCACGCAGCTGGTTGTCAATACGGCGGGACTCATGACGTTCTGTACCGATGATCTTCAGTCCGCCGGCTGCTCTTGATTCTTCATCAAGCTTGATATCTGTACCACGGCCTGCCATGTTGGTTGCGATCGTAACAGCCCCATGCTGTCCTGCCTGTGCAACGATCTCAGCCTCCAGTTCATGGAACTTGGCATTCAGTACATTATGTTTTACGCCGCGTTTACTGAGCATCTTACTGAGGAGCTCGGAAGTTTCGATCGTGATCGTACCAACCAGAACCGGCTGTTCTTTTTCATGTGCTTCACAGATCGCATCAATAACTGCGTTAAATTTCTCTTTCTTTGATTTGTAAACAGCATCCTCCAAGTCAATTCTCTGTACCGGAACATTCGTCGGAATCTCAATAACGTCCATTCCGTAAATGTCACGGAACTCCTGTTCCTCGGTAAGGGCTGTACCTGTCATACCGGATTTCTTCTCATATTTATTAAATAAATTCTGGAATGTAATGGTAGCCAGAGTCTTGCTTTCTCTCTTGACCTTTACATGCTCTTTTGCTTCGATTGCCTGATGAAGTCCGTCAGAATAACGGCGTCCCGGCATGATACGTCCGGTAAATTCATCAACGATCAGAACCTCATCATCTTTTACTACATAATCCTGGTCACGGAACATCAGATTATGTGCACGCAGTGCCAGAATGATGTTGTGCTGGATCTCCAGATTCTCCGGATCAGCAAGGTTCTCAATATGGAAGAACTTCTCAACCTTCTTCACACCGTCTTCGGTCAGGTTGATGTTCTTTTCTTTTTCATTGACAATGAAGTCTCCGGTCTCTTCGATCTCTTCTCCCATGATCGCATTCATCTTGGAGAATTCCCCGCTTGCCTCACCTCTCTCCAGCTGTCTTGCCAGAATATCACATGCTTCGTAAAGTCTGGTTGACTTTCCACTCTGCCCGGAAATGATAAGCGGTGTTCTTGCTTCATCAATAAGAACGGAATCGACCTCATCGATGATCGCATATTTCATTCCACGCTGTACCAGCTGTTCTTTATAGATGACCATGTTATCACGCAGATAATCAAAACCAAGTTCATTGTTGGTGACATAAGTAATATCGCAATTGTACTGTTCTCTACGTTCGTCATTATCCATCTGGTTCAGGACAACTCCGACAGTCAGTCCCAGAAATTCATGGACTTTTCCCATCCACTCGGCATCACGCTTTGCCAGATAGTCATTGACTGTTACAATATGCACGCCTTCTCCGGTTAACGCATTTAAATAAGCCGGAAGAGTCGATACCAGGGTCTTACCTTCACCAGTTCTCATCTCAGCAATACGTCCCTGATGCAGGATGATACCACCGATCATCTGTACGCGGTAGTGGCGCATTCCAAGTACACGGACAGCTGCCTCTCTTACAACAGCAAACGCTTCCGGAAGAAGATCATCCAGTGTCTCTCCTTTTGCAAGCCTCTCCTTGAATTCTTTCGTCTTTTCTTTTAATTCCTCATCGGAGAGCTTCTGCATCTCCGGCTCCAGCGCATCAATATGATCCACGATCGGGTAGATCCGCTTCAATTCATGTTCGCTGTGCGTTCCAAATATCTTTTCAATAATTCCCATTTTATTAAGCTCCTTATATTCCTTGCTTATCACTTCTGTCTGAAGCGTTTTGCTTTTTTCCGCTATAGATAGACAGTATCCATTGTAACACCATTTCTTTTATTCTTCAATCAGTTTATTTCACCGCTTCTGTCAGCTTGGCATACGGAATCTTACCGCCAAAAAGGTCCAGTGCACTGCCGATCGTATAGTCCAGCTTTTTCCCACTGATCCGTACAAACTCCCGCAGATCCTCCATGCTTCCAATTCCGCCGGCATAGGTGATCGGAAGTCCGTTCCACTCTGCAAGCATCCTGACCAGATCCTCCTCTGTACCAGATGCTTTTCCTTCTACATCAACCCCGTGAACCAGAAATTCATCACACCATCCGGACAGCTCTTCCAGAACCTCCGGTATCAGTCTGAGCTCAGTAAATGTCTGCCATCTGTTGGTCACAATATAATAACTGTCCTCCCGCCTCCGGCAGCTGAGATCCAGTACCAAATGCTCTTTTCCTACTGCCTTTTTCAGCCGGTCCAGCCGGTCATACCGCACCTGTCCATCCTGAAATACATAGGATGTAACGATCACATGACTTGCTCCTTCCTCCAGATACTCTGCAGCATTTTCTGCAGTAATCCCTCCGCCGATCTGCATTCCGCCCGGGTAGGCATGTAGTGCTTTCAGCGCCTGCGCCTTTGTCGCATCATAGTATTCCGACGACGGCGGATTCAGCAAAATAATATGTCCTCCGGTAAGTCCGTCTTTCTTATACATTGTCGCATAATAGTCTGCATCCTGTCTGGATATGTAATTTTCTACCGCTGCATTTCCCGCATCCTTCAGGCTGCCACCCACAATCTGCTTGACTGCACCGTTATGAATATCTATACATGGTCGAAATTTCATGAAGTCCTCCGTTTTTTCTGTTGATCTCGTCTTTGCATACCGTCATATTGTATCACACCCACGGACACTTTACCACCTTTTGTCTGCAAAAAAGGCAAGACTTTTCCGCAAAGTCTTGCCTTTTCCCTATTCCTGACCATCTATTGTATGATTATCATTTACATTCCGGTCATCTGTCCTGTTTCTGGTCATATCATCGACTCCGTCTTCCACATCATCCACTACATCGTCAACACCATCTCCGATATCGTTTGTGACATCATTTACCGTTCCGTTCTGATTTGTTCCACCAGTATTCGTATCCGGATTTGCAGCGTTATCACCATTTCCACACGCTGTAATTCCTCCCATCAGCATCACACAGGTAAAAACCAGAGCCATTCTTTTTAGATATTGCATGTTGTAATTCTCCTTTTTCTGTAAAATACTTGTACTATTACTATCCGCAGAAAAAGGATTTTTATACTTATTTTTAAATTTTTTCGATGATCTGACCACTTCTGTAAGCATCCAGCAATGCCTCCAGATCCCGGATCCGTTCCTTCAGTGCTTTTCCAACATCAGTATCTCCTACCGTCTTGCGTTCGAGCGTCCGCTTTACGATCACACTGTCCGAATGGATATCTCTTTCTTTTTCAATAGCTGCCTCCGTCGACTCAAACGGGTCATGTGCCGCAAGGATCAGTCCATAGGAATTATAGATCAGTGTGTATCCTGCAATTCCGGTTTCTTTCTGGTACGCTTTTGAAAATCCACCATCAATAACAAGCACTTTTCCGCCACATTTGACCGGATTCTCTCCATTTTTCGTTTTCACCGGAACATGTCCGTTGATGATATGGGAAATCTCTCTGTCCAGACCAAATTCATCCAGGATTCCGTTCATCACATTTTCATCTTCAAGAAGTAGATAATACGCATTCTTTTTCTCTTTCCACAGCTCCTTTTCTGCAAGGAAATAACGCTCAAAGGTCGCCATTTTATCTTTGCCAAAAAGAGGAGAATTCGCACCCTGCCAGATATACCACATCAGGTCACGCCCTTTTTTCTTTTCATCCGGATCTACCGCAAAAAATCCTTTTCTCACATAGGACTCCATCACATCATAAAGTGCCCTTCCCTGATAGCTTTTACCGTATATCTTTACCTTTCTGAGTGATCCGTCATCATTCAGCGGAACACAGCCGTGATACAGCAGATTGGAATTGTAAATCTTGTAAAGACTTCCTTTGTTCAAAAGGAAACGCATATGCCGCTGCAGTTTTTCACAGCTCTGGAACGCTTTCACCAGGCGGTTCATGATCTCTTCTTCCTCAGCAGAAAGCTGATATGGATTCTTCGGATCTATGGTCGGAAAATAATCATCCAGAAGCTGATAGATTTTTCCTTCTATCGTTATGGTCCCTTCCTCGTAGTTGATCTTATCCAGAAAGTTTCTTCTCTGGAAACCAAATTCCGGATAAAGCTCTGCTGCCAGTCCTTCTACTTTGAACTGAATAACAGAAATTGCCTTGTGCATTTTCATATTCAGTTCCAGCTCCTGTGGTTTGCAGTTGTCCTGCCCTTTTAATAAAAAGCACTCACACGGATCTTTTGCATACTGTTTCCATGCGAAAGTTGCAAGTGGAAGCAGATTGATCCCATATCCATCCTCCAGAATATCCAGATTCCCATAGCGGGCACAGATACGGATCACATTCGCAATACAGCATTTCTGCCCTGCTGCCGCTCCCATCCACAGGATATCATGATTCCCCCACTGGATGTCCACCGAATGGTACTCCATCAGCTTGTCCATGATCAGATGTGGTCCCGGACCTCTGTCGTAAATATCACCGACAATATGCAGGTGATCCACAACCAGACGCTGGATCAGTTCACATAAAGCTACAATAAATTCCTCCGCTCGTCCGATCTGGATAATTGTACTGATGATCGAATTATAATATGATTCCTTATCTGTCATTCCTGACTTTTCTGTGATCAGTTCCTCGATCACATATGCAAAATCCTTCGGGAGCGCTTTTCTGACCTTCGATCTGGTATATTTGCTCGCCGAGCGTTTTGCTACCTCGATCAGACGGTACAGCATGATCTTGTACCAGTCATCCATATTCGGTTCTTCTTCCCGGATCCGCTCCATCTTCTCCCGCGGATAGTAGATCAAAGTTGCCAGTGTCTGCTTGTCCCTGCTGCTCATTGTGTTTGCAAATACATCATCGACCTTGCGCTTTACCGAACCCGATCCGTTCTTCAGCACATGTGCAAACGCTTCATATTCCCCGTGAATATCCGTCAGAAAATGTTCCGTTCCTTTTGGAAGATTCACGATTGCCTGCAAGTTAATAATTTCTGTGGACGCAGCTGCGATTGATGGAAATAATTCCGACAGCCCTTCCAGATATTTCTCCTCTAATGCTTTCATAACTTCCTCCCTCTTGTACAAAAGCTTTTTCTGCTTACAGTCCGATCACATCACTCATATCGTACATTCCTGCCGGTTTTCCGGCCAGGAATTTGGCAGCTTCTACTGCACCTTTTCCAAAAATTGCTTTTGAATATGCAGTGTGGTGGAATTCGATCACTTCATCTGCCCCCGCAAAGATGACGTCATGCTGTCCAACGATTGTGCCTCCACGTACTGCAACGATCCCGATTTCGTTTTTCTCACGTTTTTTTCGTTCATGGCTGCGGTCATAATTGTATACATACTGGTCAGCCATCGCTTCATTAATCGAATCCGCAAGTGCGATCGCTGTTCCACTTGGAGCATCAACTTTCTGATTATGATGTTTTTCAACAATTTCAATATCAAAGCCTGCCGGAGCAAGAACCTTTGCTGCATCCTTTAAAAGCTTCATCAGAAGATTGACTCCCAGCGACATATTTGCAGAGCGGAGAACTGCCACTTTTTCTCCTGCTTCTTTCACCTTTGCAAGCTGTTCCTCTGAAAGTCCTGTTGTGCACAGAACAACCGGAAGCGTTTTCTCCACACATACATCCAGAAGCTCATCAACTGCTGCTGCGTTTGAGAAATCAATAACAACATCTGCCTGCACATCACACTCTGCAAGGCTTGCAAATACCGGATATGGATTCTCGATTCCGGTAAATTTATCAATACCTGCCACGATCTCGATCACATCATCCTCCTTTATAAGTCCTGAGATCACCTGTCCCATTTTTCCGTTACATCCATGCATAATTGCCTTAACCATTTGTAGTCCTCCTTGTTATCTCTATGTTCTTGTGTATCTTTTCACAAATTCCTGTATAGCACAAAAGGAACTGATGGATACTCCAGTCAGTCCCTTTTCTCTATAATCTGACCCTTTATTATGCCAGTTTGATTCCAAATGCTTCCAGTTCTTTTGCAAGCTGTGCTGTATGTGCTTCTGTCATCTCTGTCAGAGGCATACGCAGCGGACCTGCCTGCCATCCCATCAGATTTAAAGCCTTTTTAACCGGAATCGGATTCACTTCACAGAATAACTTCTCGATCAGCGGAATCGCATCCAGCTGCATCTTACAGCTTCCCTTGACATCTCCTTCAAAGAACTTTGCACAGATGTCATGTGTATACTGCGGAGCCACATTCGCAAGAACCGAAATGACACCCTTTCCTCCAACAGAAAGGAGCGGTACGATCTGGTCATCATTGCCTGAATACAGATCGATCTTGCCATCTGTCAGCTGCATGATCTTTGAAATCTGGGAAATATTGCCTGATGCTTCTTTTACCGCAACAATATTCTCTATATTTTTATGTAAAGTCGCAACTGTCTCCGGAGCAATATTCACACCGGTACGGCTCGCCACACTGTAAAGGATGATTGGTGCTTTTGCTTCTTTTGCAACAGCGGTATAATGTGCGATCAGTCCGTCCTGTGTACATTTGTTATAATATGGTGTTACAAGCAGAAGTCCGTCTGCACCGTCTTCTACTGCCTCTTTTGACATCTGGATCGTTGTGTAGGTACTGTTGGAACCGGTACCTGCGATCACCGGGATTCTTCCCTTGACACGCTCGATCGCAAATTTGATGCATTCCATGTGCTCTTCTTCTGATAAAGTAGAAGATTCACCTGTTGTTCCGCAGATGATAATACTGTCGGTCCCATGTGTACAATGGTAGTCCAGCATTTCATCCAGTTTGTCATAATTTATACTCTCGTCCTCATGAAACGGCGTTACAAGTGCCACTCCTGATCCTGTAAATATAGCCATAATATTCCTCCTGACATGTTGCTTTATGATACTAAACGATTAAAATAAGTTTAGCATTAAATGCAGGCACTGTCAATCAGAGTCTTTTCCAGTTTACTGACCGAAACTTCATAGGCAACCCTCTTTTCTGTCTCGGTATCTGAAATCCGTTTTACATATTCCCTGCTCTGGATCCTTCCCAGAATCTGTACATGCTCTCCCACTTCAAAGCCGGAGGCATATCTTGCATTTCTCCCCCAGCAGATACATGGAATATAATCAGATTTTCCATATGGGCGGTTAACCGCAAGCAAAAGATCTGCGATCTCCCTTCCAAGCGGTGTCTTCCGGTAGATCGGTTCCTTGCAGATATAGCCATCCAGCCAGATACTGTTGGTCTTGGTCCCGTCAGGTTCTTCTTCCATAAAGGAAATCTCCCGTACAAATACGGATAATACCAGACGGTTTTTCTGCTCTTCATGCCGGTTGTAAGAGCGGAACTGTCCATGCACCATAATATACTCTCCGGTATAATCCTGTGTCACGTCGATCAGTCTCTCTGAGATCATCAGCGGAATACGGTCTTCTGAATTGCTCAGTCTTTTCACTTCTACCTCTACCATATAAAAGCCTTCTCCGAAGACCTCATGGCTGAATGAAAATTCAGTTGCTACCTTTCCCATGATCGTTACCTGGTTATTTTCAATAATCTTATCTGACATAATAATGTAAATCTCCTTCCTCTTCGCAGGCGTATTTTACCGCGTTTTTACTCTTGATCACTATCTAATCTATGAAGCTTTTCCAGTTTTTAGAACAAAAAGTAAACTCTTTTTTTGCAGAAAGTCAAATTTTTTTCTTACTACTTGTAAATTTTTCAAAATGTGATAAACTATACGGGTTGTAACTTTAAATAGGTAATAAGAAGGGTTTTGAGAATATGAAGACAAAACGTGAAGACATTAGAAATATCGCTATCATCGCCCATGTTGACCATGGTAAAACAACATTAGTAGATGAACTTTTAAAACAGAGCGGTGTTTTCCGTGAAAATCAGGAAGTAGCCGAACGAGTAATGGATTCCAACGATATCGAACGTGAACGTGGAATTACCATTCTTTCCAAAAATACCGCAGTTGTTTATAAAAATACAAAGATCAATATCATTGACACTCCTGGACATGCCGATTTCGGTGGAGAAGTAGAACGTGTCCTTAAGATGGTCAACGGAGTGGTCCTTCTGGTTGACGCTTTTGAAGGTGCCATGCCACAGACCAAATTCGTTCTGAAAAAAGCACTTGCACTGAAGCTCCCGGTTATCGTATGTATCAACAAGATCGACCGTCCGGAAGCACGTCCGGATGAAGTTATCGATGAAGTCCTTGAGCTTCTCATCGATCTGGGCGCATCTGATGAACAGCTTGACTGCCCGTTCCTTTTTGCTTCTGCAAGAGACGGATATGCAACTTACAACATCGACGATGAACCGAAAGACATGGTTCCTCTGTTTGAGACCATCCTGGATTATATCCCGGCTCCGGAAGGAGATCCTGATGCAGGTACACAGATGCTGATCAGCACCATCGATTACAATGAATACGTTGGCCGTATCGGCGTCGGAAAAGTCGATAACGGAACTATTTCTGTCAACCAGGATGTAGTTGTTGTAAACCATCATGATCCGGACAAACAGAAAAAAGTAAAGATCAGCAAATTATATGAATTTGACGGTCTGAATAAAGTAGAAGTAAAAGAAGCAGGCATCGGTTCTATCGTTGCGATCTCAGGTATTGCAGATATTTCCATCGGTGATACGATCTGCTCGCCGGACAATCCGGTTCCGATCGAGTTCCAGAAGATTTCCGAGCCTACGATCGCAATGCAGTTCGTTGTCAACGACAGTCCGTTTGCAGGACAGGAAGGTAAATTCGTCACTTCCCGTCATCTCCGTGACCGTCTGTTCCGTGAACTGAATACAGACGTCAGCCTTCGTGTTGAAGAGACAGACAACACAGACAGCTTCAAAGTATCCGGACGTGGAGAGCTTCATCTTTCCGTCCTCGTTGAAAACATGCGCCGTGAAGGTTATGAATTCGCAGTCAGCAAAGCCGAAGTTCTTTACAAAAAAGACGAAAACGGCAAGAAGCTCGAGCCAATGGAAACCGTATACATTGATGTACCGGATGAATTTACAGGTACAGTTATCGATAAATTAAGCCAGAGAAAAGGCGAACTCCGCAACATGGGAATGTCTAATGGCGGATACACCCGTCTTGAATTCTCCATCCCGTCAAGAGGTCTGATCGGATATCGTGGAGAATTCCTGACCGATACAAAAGGTAACGGTATCATGAACACAGCCTTTGACTGCTACGCTCCGTATAAAGGAGATATCCAGTACAGAAGCCAGGGATCCCTGATCGCCTTCGAGACAGGCGAAGCTGTAGCTTACGGTCTGTTCAACGCACAGGATCGTGGGACACTCTTCATCGGACCTGGCGAAAAAGTTTACTCCGGTATGGTAATCGGTCAGAATGCGAAGACAGATGATATCGAACTGAATGTATGTAAGACCAAACACCTTACCAATACCCGTTCTTCAAGTGCTGACGAAGCCTTAAAGCTTACTCCGCCGAGAATCCTCAGTCTGGAAGAAGCCCTTGATTTCATCGATACCGATGAACTTCTGGAAGTCACACCGAAGAGCCTGCGTATCCGTAAAAAGATTCTGGATCCGAAACTCCGTAAGAGAAGCAATTTCCAGTAAAAAACTATAGATTTTTCTTTACACCTCCCCCTTGTATCCGTTACAATCTTTGTATACAACGAACAAGGGGGATTTTTTTATGAAAAAATACTTAAGCGCAGCACTCCATAAGCTGACCGTACTTCTGGAATTTATCATTTCATTCGTTCTGGCTGCCGGAATCATCATCCTGCTGATCCAGCTGGTCCTGTCCATGCCAAATGTTCCGGATCTGGATATTTATCCAAATTACGAAGACCTGGTAGAAACCTGTTTCAATCTGATCATTGGTGTCGAACTGATCCGTATGCTTTATCAGCACAAGCCTTCCACTGTGTTTGAGGTGCTGTTATTTGCCATCGCCAGACAGGTGATCATGGCACATAATAATCCGGTATCCAGCCTGATCGGTGTGGTTTCCATCGCACTTTTATTTGCAACCAGAAAGTTCCTTTTTATTGAATTTGATGAATCTGAGAAGATCATTTTCCGTGCTACTACCAAAGCTCAGATTGTAAACAGCATCCTGCACGTCCATATTCCATATGAAGATGAACAGACCTTATATGACGTGATCACGAAAAGATTTGAACAGGAAAAAACTGAAATTGGTGTTGGTGCAAGTACATTCTTCGATAATTTTGGTCTGCGCGTCGCCAAAATGCATAACGGCAAGATCAGTCGTATCGAAGTAATCCGCTCCATACATTAACAGAATTTTCTGATAATTCAGTTTTCTTTACAGAATTTTAATAATTTTTTTGCATTTACCATTGCATCTCCCCCCTATGATAGAGTATAATGTAGCTATAGCCGGAAGGATATAAAAACTATCTATACATCCTGCCGGTCAAGCTCTTATAGATGCACTTATCTCCGTACATACTATGAGAAATATGAGAAAAAAGGAGTTGAGCTGTATGAATTTTATCATTAGCGGAAGAAACATTGACATCACACCTGGTCTCAGACAGGCTGTAGAACAGAAATTAGGAAAACTGGAAAAGTATTTTACTCCTGAAACTGACATTATCGTTACACTCAGTGTAGAAAAAGAACGTCAGAAAATCGAAGTTACGATTCCTGTAAAAGGAAACATTATCCGTTCCGAGCAGGAAAGCAGCGATATGTATGTATCCATTGATCTCGTAGAAGAAATTATCGAGCGTCAGCTCAGAAAGTATAAAACCAAACTGATTGCAAAACAGCAGGGTGGACATGATTTCCGGCAGGAATTTATTGAATCCGATACTTCGGCAGCAGAGTCAGACGAGATTGAAATTGTCCGTACCAAACGTTTCGGCATCAAACCAATGTTCCCGGAGGATGCCTGCATCCAGATGGAACTTCTCGGACATAACTTCTATGTATTCAGCAATGCTGAGACAGACGAAGTCAATGTCGTATATAAGAGAAAGAATGGAACCTACGGTCTGATCGAACCGGAATTCCAGTAAAACAATAATCTCATACAGAGAACCTGCTATCTGCAGTTTCTCCTGTATACTAAGACATTACACCCCCATACAGAACGGATCCTCCGTTCTGTATGGGGGTTCTTTTTCCTGTTCTATTCCTCAAAAACCAGGATTTCTTTTCCATCCTCCGCAAAATAACAGCTGTCTCCTTTTTCGATCACAGCCTGTCCATTTGTCCCTTCTGTAATCTCGGAAACCACACTTTGCTCCTGATCATAAGGCAGAATCACCTTCATCAGCACCTTATCCGTATACTGTGTATCCTGCACACTGATCTGTCGCTGTCCGAGGATATACTGGATCTTCCCAAGTCCGGTATAATCCGTTCCAATCTCATACCGGTAACCCAGACGCTTTGTGATCACAGTACTTGCCTGAAGGCCTTCCTTTACTGCTCCCTGATAAGCCCGCACCAGACCACCTGTTCCCAGAAGCGTCCCGCCAAAATACCTGGTCACAACAACCGCCGTATCGTGAAGACCTTCCCCTGTAAGTACATCCAGCATCGGTTTTCCTGCTGTACCTGCAGGCTCCCCGTCATCACTGCATCTCAGAGTTGGATTCGTCACACCGATCACATAAGCAAAACAGTTATGTCTTGCATCCCAGTATTTTTTCTTAACTTCTTCTATAAATGCCAGTACTTCTTCTTCCGAGTGTACCGGTCTTACCGTTGCGATAAAACGGGATTTCTTTTCAACAATCTCCCCTTCGCCTCCCCGGTATACTGTTTTGTATTCTTCCTGCATGTCTGCGTTTTTCCCTTCATTTTCCTTATATTTTCACTATTTCCAGTATACAAATCTATTTCTTCAGATGCAAGAAAATTACAAAAATGTTACAATTTCCCTATATTTCCGAAGTTTTTCTTAATTTTGTAAAATGGAACATTGAAGTTTTCAAGTTTTCCTTTATTTAGATTATCAAGTTTGATATAATATTGCAATATGAAGGAGGAAGCATTCATGAATTATGGAAAGCGAAAAGCTTCTAAAAAGCAAAAACGCATAACATCGAAAAAGAATATGCGCAAAAAGAAACTGGGCGTTCGCCTTTTTAAAGGTTTTCTATTATGTATCTTTGTCTGCTGTATCCTCGCAGCGATCGGAGGTGGCTTTATCATCAAGCATGTGATTGATAATGCACCTGAGATTACAGCTGACAGCATCAAACCACAGGGTTATACGTCCACCGCACTTGCAGATGACGGCACGACAACAATAGCCGAATTTACCGGTGCAGGTGCCAACCGTGTATATAAGACGATCGATCAGATCCCGAAGGATCTGCAGCATGCATTCGTCGCAATCGAAGACTCCCGTTTTTACAAACATAACGGTGTTGATATTCAGGGTATTATCCGTGCTTTTGTTGTTGGTATCACTCATGGCGGCAACTTTTCTGAAGGAGCCAGTACCATTACCCAGCAGCTGATCAAGAACAATGTCTTCCCAGACTTTGTAAATGAAAGCACTTTTGAAGAAAAGCTGGAACGTAAGATCCAGGAACAGTATCTCGCAATTCAGGTTGAAAAGCAGCTCGATAAAGATTCAATCCTTGAAAGCTACCTGAACACGATCAACCTTGGTCAGGACTGTCTGGGAGTACAGTCAGCCGCACAGAGATATTTTAATAAGGATGTCAATGAACTTAACCTTTCCGAATCTGCGACCATCGCTGCGATCACACAGAATCCGGGAAGATACAATCCGATCACCAATCCTGAGGACAACGCAACCCGCCGTAAAAAAGTTCTGGATAATATGCTCGATCAGGGCTGGATCGACCAGGCTGCCCATGATGAGGCGCTGGCAGATGATGTATATTCCAGAATCCAGAACGTAAATACACGGATCGAAGAGACCAGCACCGTCAACTCTTATTTTGTTGATGCCCTGTCTGAGCAGCTGATCGAAGATCTCACCTCTGAAGACGGACTTGGATATTCCCAGACACAGGCAGAGAACGCATTGTACAGCGGTGGTCTCACCATTTATTCAACCCAGAATCTTACGATGCAGAACATCTGTGATGAAGAGTTGAATGATGACAACAATTATCCGGCCAATATTGACTGGGGTGTTGATTATGCCCTCACAGTCTATCATACTGATGGCTCGGTAGATAACTACAGTGCCGGACACCTGAAACAATTCGGGGCAGACCAGTACGGTGATGACGAAGGACTTCTCTTCGGATCACAGGAAGCTGCACAGGAAAGAATTGACGCATTCCGTAACAGTCTTCTCCAGGATGGCGAGACTTATGATGAGTACGTCAACCTCTCTCCACAGCCGCAGACTTCACTGACCATCATCGATCAGAAAACGGGGCAGATCAAAGCTCTTGTCGGTGGTCGTGGACAAAAGACAACCAACCGTGGACTTAATCGTGCATACAAGGGTTCTACCCGTAACGCAGGTTCTACATTCAAGATTCTTGCCGTATACGCTCCGGCGCTGGACAGTGCAGGTCTTACACTTGCTACTACCGAAGTTGATGAAGAATACTACTATCAGCACGACCTGGAACATCATCAGGTTCATAACTGGTGGGGCGATTACTATAAAGGTACCGTAACATACCGTCAGGCGATCGAACAGTCCATGAACATCATTGCAGTAAAGACATTGAATAAGATCGGTATCAATCTTGGTTTTGAATACTGCGAGAAATTTGGTCTTTCCACACTTAGCGAAGACGATGCTGTAGAGTCTCTTGCTCTTGGTGGTATTTCCCATGGTGTTTACAACTATGAACTGACAGCAGCCTATGCATCCATTGCAAACGGCGGTGTATATAACAAACCATCCCTCTATACAAAAGTATTGGATCATGATGGTAATGTCCTGATCGACAACTCCAACCCGGAAAGCCACACTGTGATCAAAGATACAACTGCGGCACTTCTTACCAATGCCATGCAGGACGTTGTCACAAAGGGTACTGCAACCGATGCACAGCTCAATAATATGCCTGCATCCGGTAAATCCGGTACAACCTCCGACAACCGTGACTTCTGGTTCGAAGGATTTACACCGTATTATACCTGTGGTATCTGGATGGGTTACGATGGTAACCAGGAAATGTCTGAAGGAAGCTGGAACTATCATTTCAAGATCTGGGCTAAGATCATGAACCGGATCGATGAAGCTTTGGGCCTTACCTACAAAGACTTCGAGATGCCAAGTTCTCTCGTTCAGAAGAGTGTATGTACAATTTCCGGTAAACTTGCCGGTTCCAGCTGTCCGTCACAGACCGAATGGTTTGATCCGGATACTCTCCCGACTGAGACATGTTCCGGACATGCAAGCAAATCAACTACCACCAACAGTACAAAAAATTCGAATGACAAATCCGATTCTAATAGTACAACAGGTGGAAACTCCTCCGGTAACTCTACCGGCACTAATGGGGATACTACCGGTGGTACCGGCGGTGATTCCGGCAATACCGGTGGCGATTCCGGTAATAACGGTGGTGGCACTGATTCCGGCAATACCGGTGGCGATTCCGGTAATACCGGTGGTGGCACTGATTCCGGAAATACCGGCGGCACAGATTCTGGCAATGGACAGTAAGAATCCCATCATCTAATTAGAGCAAAAAGAGATCAGTGAATGTTGAAATTCACTGATCTCTCTTTTTTTATCTCTATCGCTCTGGTCATCTATTTCTGATATACGATCTTACCTTCAATCATCGTATAGTATACCATTGCATCGGTATCAAGTCCGAGTTTTCCTTTCATTACAATAATATCTGCATCTTTTCCTTCTTCCAGGCTTCCCAGACGGTCTTCTACGCCCAGCACTTTTGCAGCATTGATCGTAACCGTTCTTACTGCTCTCTCCTGTGCAAGTCCTTCACGCACTGCTTCTCCCACATGATGATACAGGGATTCTTCACTCAGAATCGGTGAATCAGTGATCATCGCCACATTCACCCCTCTGTCATCAAGCATTTTTACAGCTTCCACATCCAGTTTCCTGCGCTCTCCCGGACTGCGATAAGTTGCAATTGGTCCGTAACATACATCGCATCCGCTTTCCGCGATTTCATCCAGATAATCGGTTGCTCCCCACGCATGCTCCAGTGAAAAGTGCACATGATACTTCTTCGCTATCTCAATTGCAGTGAGCATATCATATTGTGTACAGTGGATCTTACATGGGATTTCACCTCTCAAAGCCATTCCAAGTGCTTCCATATCCGGATCATATTCCACTTCTTTCCCCTGTTCTTTATCCTCTGCATACTTCTTTGCCTTCGCAAAGGTATCATCCAGCACTTTGGCAATTCCCATTCTCGTCATCGGGAGCCGTTTCATATCACCATATGTATTTTTCGGATTTCCTCCAAGTGCGATCTTCACCGCACATGGTGATTTGATCGTCATATCAAACACATTGTTTCCATAAGTCTTAAGTGCAAACGGAAGTCCGCAGAATACATTTCCGCTTCCAGGTGTCAGAAGCATGGTTGTGATTCCGTGCTCATAAGCTACTTTAAATTCTCTTGCTTTTGGATTGGTTCCAAAACGTGCATCAACAGAAAGAGTAACCGGATTTGTCATCTCATTGGCATCGTCTACACACGGATCCACATTGAAATCAAATAATCCAATGTGAGAATGTGCATCGATAAGTCCCGGAAGAACATAATATCCTTCTGCCTCAATGAGATTATCTCCATCCTCTAAGCAGTCTTCACTGATATGTTCTGCTACTTCTTTGATCTTTGCTCCTTCGACGAGAATATCACCCTGAAAGATGCCCTTATCCTCTGTCATTGTATATAAAATACCATTTTTGATTAATGTCTGCATTACGATAATACCACCTTTCCATTTATCATACAAAACTGTACGTGTGCTGCATAAGATTTTACAGGATGATCACTGTAAATTGTGATGTCCGCGTCTTTTCCAACTTCGATACTTCCGATCTGATCTGCAACACCAAGCATCTCGGCTGGCTGGATCGTCATCATTTTTACTACATCCTCGGCATCGATTCCTGCACGATATACTTCGATCGCACTCCAGATGAATACTTCTCTGCCTTCTGAAGCACCTTTGCATGTGTTTGTAAATGCGATGCGGTTTCCGTTTTCTACCAGTTCTTTTAATCTGGAAAGGTCGATTTCATGTTTTGAAATCTGTGACAGGTTGCTGAAATTACCAAAGATAATTCCAACTTTCTTTTCTTTCAGTTCTTCGATCGCATCGCCGAATTCAAATCCGTCTACGATTGTAAGCTGGATATCTTCATCTTTCAGAAGCTCCATAAGACACTGAATCTCACCTGCAGTTTCTGCAGCGATGACAAATGGCATCTGATATTTCTTCAAAAGGTCATCTTTTCTGATTGCTTCTTTGAGCAAATGGAAAATTCCCATTCTTGTTTTCGGCATCTGGTTACTTGCACCATATACATCCTTAACGGTTGAGCATACGCTTCCCTTCATTGCTGCGTGCTCTTTTACAATACGGTTTGCCATATGATCCGGAGCTGTCTTACACACTGTAATCTGTCCTCCGATCACATTGCTGTGATCCGGTGAAAATCCAACAGATGTAATTCCTGATTTATAGAATTCCTGTGCATTCACTTCATCTGGATCGATGGCATACTTCACGCTCAGATCCGGATTAATTACATTTGTAGTTTCTGCATTATCTCTGTAACGAGTCGGAATCCCCGTAGCTCCGATAGAAGAATGTGGATCGATGAAACCAGGAAAAACCTGTTTTCCTGTTGCATCGATAATTTCTGCATCTGTTTCGCAGATATTCTTTTCGATTTTCTTAATCTTTTCCCCCTCGATTAAGATATCATAGTTTTCAAGCACTTCACCAGTTCCGGTATGAATGGTTCCATTTTTAATTACATACATAATCATTTCTCCATTTACTTTTATTTTTTTAACCTAAAGTGCCATAGAGGTTTTGCAACCTCTATGACATTTCAATTTAGTTTACTCTGTAAGTCAATATACTATTTTTCAATATAAACCTGAGAGAAATCAACCTGACCAACTGTAGATACGAAGTAGTTCTTCACATATTTCTTAACAAATGTAGGTGCCTCTTCAAGATAAGTAGGTTCGATCAGTCCTGACTTAACAACCAATTCTTCTGCCTGCAGATAAAGCTCTGCTTTCTTCTGGTCATCAACTTCATATTTTGCTTCATTCAGAAGTTCCTGATATTTCTTAGGATCTTCTCCAGACCATCCTGTCTTTTCTGCGTTGAAGTATCCATTATCCGGATCGAATAACTGAAGAAGAGCACTTGGTTCATTGTAGTATGGTCCCCAGCCGCCTGTTGCGATATCGTAATCACCGGAGTCAATCTTATCCCACATGATGTTCCATTCCATCATATCGATTTCGATATTGATTCCAAGAACGCTTTCCCACTGCTGCTTCATCCATTCAGCAATCTTTTTAGATAATTCGTCTGTACCACGGCTTGCATAGCGGATTGTCACTTTTGACGGGTCTGGATCTTTACCAAGTTCTTTTAACCCTTCAATAAGTAAAGCTTTCGGATCTTTGATTTCATCCTGAAGTTCCTGAACGAAATGGTTCTTTCCGCCAACTAATTCTGTGTAAGTTTTTTCTCCAACCTGGACAGTATCTGGCATCATAGAATAAATCGGAACGCCTTTTCCATTACGAAGAGTATCGATCATTTCCTGACGGTCATAAGCTACTGATAAAGCCTGTCTGATCTTTTCATTGCACAGATATTCGTTTGCTGCATTCAGCATGAAGAATTCCGGTGCACTATCCGGAACCTGATAAGATTCAGATTCTCCCTGTTCTTCGATAGTCTTTCCCCAGTTTGCATCCGTTGTACCGATCACATCCAGTTCACCGTTGATATAAGACTGAACTGCAGTAGCTGATTCCTGAATGATCTTGTAATTGATCTTGTCAAGTTTCACATCGTCGGCTCCCCAGTACTGATCATTTCTTACCACTACCATCTCTGTATTCTGGCTCCAGCTTTCAATCTTGAATGGTCCGTTAAATACAGTCTTTGTTTCAGATGTTGCATAATCACTTCCAAGTTCTTCATACATTGCTTTGTTTACCGGATAAGCTGATGAAGAAACCAGTTCCAGGAAGTAAGATGCCGGGTGGATAATTTTGATTTCCAATGTATCTTCATCAATGGCGTGTACACCGATTTCTTCCGGTTTCTTTCCCTGATCGTAAAGAGCTTCTGAGAAGTTTTCGATAATACCGTCAAATAACCATGCGTTTGTTGCTGCAACAGATGGAGTTGCCATCTTCTGGAAAGTAAATTCAAAGTCATTTGCTGTTACTTTCGTTCCATCACTCCACTTTGCATCTTTGTTCATGTGGAAGGTATAAGTAAGTCCGTCTTCACTTATATCCCAGCTTTCTGCTGCAGCAGGAATGATCTCATAAGTATTTCCATCCCGAGTTACTCTTTTAACAAGTGGGTCTAACACCATATTAAATGCTGCGTTATCAGGACCAGTTGTGTTGATCAGCGGATTCAGTCCGACAACCACACTGTTGTTGGAGATGTTCAGAACCTGTTCTGTTTTTCCGTCAGAACTTGCTTTTTTGTCATCTCCGCCACATCCTGCAAGACAACTGACAGCCATTGCTACTGCGAGCCCCATTGCTAATGTTTTTCTTTTTTTCATAGTCTTCCTCCTTTATATCCAGCAAGATTACTCTTGCGGGTGATCTTCCATCAACTCTTTTGCTCTGTGACAAGCTACGAAGTGTTCCGGTACGAGTTCTTCAAGCTTCGGTGTTTCCTGATGACATTTTTCTGTTGCATATCTGCATCTCGTCACAAATCTACATCCAGGTTTTGGATTAACCGGACTTGGGATCTCTCCCTCGAGTCGAATTCTCTTCTTCTGTTCTTCTGTGTCCGGATCCGGAATCGGAATCGCTGCCATCAGCGCCTTTGTATATGGATGAAGTGGATTCTGATATAATTCATCACTCTCTGCAAATTCAACCATATTTCCCAGATACATTACACCGACACGGTCCGAAATATGTTTTACCATAGACAGATCATGTGCGATAAAGAGATAGGTCAGGTTTTTCTTCTGCTGAAGTTCGATCAGCAGGTTGACAACCTGTGCCTGAATGGAAACGTCAAGAGCTGAAATCGGCTCATCACAGACGATGAATTCCGGTTCGATAGCAAGTGCTCTTGCGATTCCGATACGCTGTCTTTGTCCGCCTGAGAATTCATGAGGAAAACGAAGCGCATGTTCTCGGTTAAGTCCGACCAGTTCCAGTAATTCATAAATCTTTTCCTGACGTTCTTTTCCGGTGTAAAGCTTATGGATATCAATTCCTTCCCCGATAATGTCCCCGACTGTCATTCTCGGATTCAGTGAAGAATACGGATCCTGGAAAATAATCTGAGCTCGCTTTGTAAACTCTTTCTTTTCTTTTTTATTCAGTTTATTAATATCAACTCCGTCAAAAAGAACTTCACCGCCTGTTGCCTGATAAAGCCCCATAACGGTCTTTCCACAGGTTGTTTTACCGCAGCCGGATTCACCTACGATTCCAAGAGTCTCACCTTTATAGATCTTAAAGTTT
The DNA here is from genome assembly GCF_054660775.1 of Allocoprococcus similis. Classification (NCBI taxonomy): domain Bacteria; kingdom Bacillati; phylum Bacillota; class Clostridia; order Lachnospirales; family Lachnospiraceae; genus Allocoprococcus; species Allocoprococcus similis. The sequence continues at coordinate 89,269 of NZ_BAAHSG010000011.1, read as the reverse complement.
ACTCCATCCACTGCCTTCAGTGTCTGGTTTCTTCCAACCTGAAAATACTTCTTCAAGTCTTTTACTTCGATCAGTACTTCTTTCTTGTCCATGGTTACTGTCTCCTCCTTATCATATTCTCAGGGAGATTGCTCACATCCGCTCTTGGATCGTGAAGCCAGCAGTTACATTCCTGTGTATCACTGAATTTTGTAAGCTCCGGATATTTCTTTCTGCAGATATTCATTCCATACTCGCAACGTGGAGCGAAAGAACATCCAACCGGCGGATTAATAAGATCCGGCGGCGTTCCTTTTAAGGAATATAAGGTTTCTTTATTTGTAGAATGGATCTTCGGAACGGAATCCAGAAGAGCTCTCGTGTAAGGATGTGTAGACCGATAGAAAATTTCTCGTACATCACCACGTTCTACAATTTTTCCTGCATACATAACCTGAATCTTATCAGCAACGCTCGCTACAACACCTAAGTCATGTGTTACAAGGATCATCGCCATATCCAGTTCTTTTTGCAGTTCTCCGATCAGTTCCATGATCTGTGCCTGGATCGTTACGTCCAGAGCAGTGGTCGGCTCGTCTGCGATCAGGATTTCCGGTTTACATGCAAGCGCAATTGCGATCATCGCTCTCTGTCTCATACCACCAGAAAACTCAAATGGATACTGTTTCATTCGTTTTTCTGCATTTGGTATCTTAACCAGCTGCAACATTTCCAAAGCTTCTTTATAAGCTTCTTCTTTTGATATCTGTCTATGGATCAGAATACTTTCCGCAATCTGATCTCCGATCTTCATGGTCGGATTCAGTGAAGTCATTGGATCCTGGAAGATCATTGAAATCTTACTTCCTCGAATGGAAACCATTTCATTTTCTGATTTTTTCAGAAGATCTTCTCCGTGGAACAATACTTCAGAATTTTCATTTATTAATGTGTTCGATTCTGGAAGCAATCGCATGATTGCTTTTGAAGATACCGTCTTACCACAACCAGACTCTCCTACAATTGCAAGAGTTTCTCCTTTATGAAGATTAAAATCGATCCCTCTTACTGCATGTGAGATTCCGGCATAGGTCTTGAAAGATACCTCCAGGTTTTTCACTTCCAGTATTTTTTCTTTCATCTTGTAGTTCCCCCTTTTATTTTCTCAGCTTCGGATCCAATGCATCTGAAAGTCCATCACCGATCAGATGGAAGGTCAGCATTGTAAGTACGATCATCAGACATGGGAAGAACAATTCATGCGGGTAAAACATAAGCTGCTGCTGTCCTGCTGATGCAAGTGCTCCCCAGCTGGTTTCCGGTGGTCTTACTCCAAGTCCGATATAACTTAAGAAAGCCTCACTGAAAATAAATCCTGGAACTGACATCGTAATATCAACCATAATAATTCCAAGTGTATTCGGAAGAAGATGTTTGATAATAATACGTCCCGTTGACGCACCAAGTGCTGTTGCTGCCTGCACATAATCCTGTTCCTTGATCTGAAGGATCTGTCCTCGTACCATACGCGCGGTTCCTACCCACGCGGTAAGGCTCATCGCAAAAACAAGAGAGAACATACTTCTTCCAAGTACCATGGATAAAATTACTACAATGATCAGATACGGCAGGTTTCCGATAAATTCGCAGATACGCATGATAATATCATCTACAAGTCCGCCTTTTAATCCTGCCAGTGCACCAAGAAGTGCTCCGATCACAAACATTACCAATGTACAACATAAACCGATATAGATTGAAATACGTCCACCGACACAGACACGGGTAAAAAGATCTCTTCCCATATCATCAGTACCGAACCAGTGTGCACTGCTTGGTCCCTGGTTCTTAATTGACGCATCAATCAGCTGATAATTCTGTCCTGTGATCACTGGTCCGATAAACAGGATCACTACGATCACAGCTAATAATATAAGACCAAATATCGCAAGTTTATTTTCCCTGAATCTTCTCCAGACATCCGCCCAATAGGTCAGGGATTTCTCTCCGATATCTTCACCAGATAATCCTTCCGTCCCGACACGTTTAAAATCATCTGATTCATTCCATTCTTCTGTCATTACTACCTCTTTTGTACTCATCAGAAGCCCTCCTATTTCTTACCTTTTGCAACTCGGATTCTCGGATCGACGATTCCGTACAGAATGTCTACGACAATCAGCGAGCCGACGAACAAAATAGCAAAGAAAATTGTAAGACCGATTACCATCGTATAATCATTATCCGAAACTGCTTTTACATAATAGAATCCAAGTCCCGGAATCGCAAACATACGTTCAAGGATGAATGATCCTGCAAAAATTCCTGCCAGAGAAGGTCCGATCATAGTAATGATAGGAAGCATTGCATTTCTCAAAACATGTTTCCGTACCACTCTTTTTTTCGTACATCCCTTTGCTTTCGCTGTGATAATATAATCTTCCCCAATTACAGACAGTGTACTGCTCCTCATATATTTTGTATAAGATGCAATTCCTCCGATTGCATAGGCGGCAACAGGAAGAATATAGTGTTTTAATTCTCCCCAGCCAAATACCGGCACCAATTTCCATTTGAATGCAAGAAAATACTGCAATACCGATGCAAATACAAAACTTGGAACACAAATTGCCAATACAACGAGTACCCTTATGACATGATCCACCGGTTTTCCCCGGTTCAGTGCTGCAACCATTCCAAGACTGATACCAATCGTCACCTGGAACAGCAATCCCAATAACCCAATCTTCGCTGATACCAACGTATTATTTTTTATAATATCATTTGCTGACTGTCCGGTATAAATGATTGACTCCCCAAAATCTCCGGTCGTCAGAAGATTCTTCATATACGTTGTATACCGCTTTACTACCGGCTGGTCCAGTCCGTATTTCTCACGGATGATTTCCTGTGCCTGTTCCGGCATCTGTCCGACTTTTGCAGCGATCGGATCTCCCGGAGCACCTGCTACCAGAAAAAATGTTGCTGTGGTAATCAAGAACAGTGTCAAAACAGCATATGCCAGCCTTTTCCCAATAAATTTAACCATACCTTCAGTTCCTTTCCCCTTTTTTCTTTTGATTTTCATATAAAACATGCGGGACAACCATGTAGTGGAATTCTATCTCTTTACAGATATCTTCGACTGTCCCATTATGAAACAGATCCAAAATTCTCTGATGATTGATGTGAACCACATCAAATGGTACCAGGGTTTTCGTATCCATCGTATAATATGCCGCCGTATTCCCTCCTTCCAGTATTTTCCAGATTCTATGAAGTTTTTCACTGTGTGCGGTCTTCACAATACATTCATGGAACTGTTCATCGAATTTTATAACATCATACAGATTTTTCTGATTGGCCGCTTTCTCCATGGAAAGGACAAGCTTCTGCATCTCTTCATCCTGTTCTTTGCTGATCTCTCCCCCGCACATCTGCACTGCCAGTTTCTCAAGCGTAGACTGGATCAGGTATGTTTCCTGCATCTCTTCATAAGTCATCGTCTTTACTACGCAGCCTTTCTGCGCTTCATATACAACCAGCCCTTCTTCTTCGATCTGCCTGAGAGCTTCTCTTAAAGGGCCTCTGCTGACTTTCAGCTCTTCTGCTACTTTTGCCTCTATAATTCGTTCTCCCGGTTTGATCTCTCCTGATAAAATCTTATGTCTTAAAATTTCAACTACTTGCTCTCTTAATGTTTTACGTATTATCATTTTGTCTTCCTTTTCACAATTATTTAGAGTTCATAGACTTATTTAATAATGTTACTACGATAAGTCTACATCATTTTGTGCAGAATGTCAAATGTAAACATTTGTCATTCTTCATTTTCTTCTGCAAAAAACAAAAATCTTGCAAGAATGTTAAATATTTCTCACAAGATTTTTGTTTTTTTATAATATCTTTTACTTATTCCAGTACCAGTTTTGCTGCTCCGCAGATTCCTGCATCATTTGCAAGCTCCGCAAGTGCAAATTCTGTATCTTTATCTGCAAAGAATGCCATTTCTTTAAATGGTCCTTTGATGTAATCCAGCAGAACCTCTCCGGCTTTTGATACACCTCCGCCGATTACGATAACCGCCGGATCACAGGCAGCTGCAAGGTTCGCCAGCGCATGTCCCAGATAATTTCCAAATTCTGTTGCGATTTCGATTGCAACTTCATCTCCGGCTTTCACTGCATCAAACACTTCTTTCGCAGACATCTCTGCCACATTTCTGAGGGTACTTGGTTTCTCATCTTTTGCAAGACGCATATTGGCAAGTCTTGTGATTCCTGTTGCAGAAGCATACTGTTCCAGACAGCCTTTCTTTCCACATCCACAGGTTTCTGTCTCCTGATAGTTTACACACAGATGACCGATCTCTCCGCCAGCTCCGTGTGCCCCTACAAGGCACTTTCCATCCACGATGATTCCACCGCCAACACCCGTTCCAAGGGTAACCATAATGACATTCTTGTGACCTTTTCCACCACCTTTCCACATCTCACCAAGTGCAGCTACATTTGCATCATTCCCCGGAATTACTTTCATTCCGTCAAGAAGCTCTTCCAGTTCACGTGTCACTTCTTTGTATCCCCATCCGAGATTTGCTGTGTTCTGAACAATTCCATCCTCGTTTACCGGTGCCGGAAGCCCCATTCCAAGTCCGATGATCTGTTCTTTCACCAGGTCCTTTTCTGCCATCTTTGCTTTCACTGCCTGTGCAATATCCGGCAGGATTGCTTCTCCCTGGTTCTCAGTACGTGTCTTGATCTCCCATTTGTCAAGAAGCTCTCCGTCTTCCTGAAAAAGTCCCATCTTTACTGTCGTTCCGCCTATATCGATACCAAAACAATATTTCATCTGTCTCCTGCTCCTTACATTTTCTTTTTTAGATTTTCCTGTACCCGGCGGTACAGCTCCTGAGCTGCGTTATAGCCCATTTGTTTCTGTCTGTGGTTGACTGCCGCTGATTCTACGATAATGGCAACATTACGTCCCGGACGGATTGGAATACTGTGACATACAACCTTATTACCAAGAAATTCTGTATACTCCTCAGTAAGTCCAAGCCTGTCGTACTCACGATCCTTATTCCAGTCCTCAAGTGTAATGACAAGATCAATATTTTGTGTCTCTCTTACGCTCTGCACACCAAACAGCGTCTTTACGTCAATGATACCAATTCCGCGAAGTTCGATGAAATGGCGGGTAATATCCGGTGCTGTACCAACAAGTGTATCATCACTGACCTTCCGGATCTCCACCACGTCATCTGTTACCAGACGATGACCTCGCTTGATCAGCTCCAGTGCCGCCTCACTTTTACCGATACCGCTGTCTCCCATGATCAGAACACCGACTCCATAACAGTCCACCAATACCCCGTGAATTGAAATACACGGTGCCAGTTCCACTTTCATCCAGCGGATCAGTTCTGCTGAAAAGGAAGAAGTCTGTTTATCCGTAATAAATACCGGAATATTGTTTTTCACTGCTTTCTCCAGAAATTCCGGATCCGGCTGCAGATTTCTGCAGAAAATAAAGCATGGAATCCCATAATTAAGCAGTGTATCATATATTTTCATCTTATGCTCATATTCCAGTGTCTGCAGATAAGTGTACTCTACATATCCGATAAGCTGAATTCGTTCGCAATCAAAATGATCAAAAAATCCGGCGAGCTGAAGTGCCGGACGGTTAATATCCGGAATTTTTACTTCCCGCTGTGTCATATCGACATCCGGAGTAAGATTTCTAAGTTCCATCTTCTCTACGATTTTTGTTAATGTAACTCCCATATTCCTGTCTCCTTTTATTGTTCTTCCATCAGAGTAGCTTCTGTATCTTCCGTTTCGCTTCCTCTGAAAAAATTATACACGCTTTTGGCCGATTTTTCATCCATTGATGGAATTTTTTTCAAATCTTCCACCTCTGCATTCTTAATCTCATCCAGGCTGGCAAATGTCCGCATCAGTGCTTTCCTTCTCGCAGGTCCGATTCCCGGAATATCATCCAGGATCGAATGCACTTGTCCCTGGCTACGCAGTTTCCGGTGAAATTCAATAGCAAACCTGTGCGCCTCATCCTGCACTCTTGTGATCAGCCGGAACCCTTCGGAATTGCGGTCGATCGGAATCTCAATATTCTGATAGTAGAGTCCTCTCGTCCGATGGTGGTCATCTTTGACCATACCGCATACCGGAATGGATAAATGAAGTTCATCCAGTACTTCCAGTGCTATATTAACCTGTCCTTTTCCACCATCCATCATGATCAGATCCGGAAAAACATTAAAACTTCCCAGCTCTTTTCCGCTTTTCTGTTCCTCCAGACCATGCCGGAATCTTCTGGTGAGGACCTCACGCATACTTGCATAATCATCCGCACCCTGCACACCCTTGATGTGAAACTTACGATAATCGTTTCGTTTCGGTTTTCCCCTCTCATAAACGATCATCGACCCTACCGAGGCAAATCCATTGGTATTGGAAATATCATACGCCTCCATACGCACCAGGTTATTAAGACCAAGCAACTTTTCTATTTCTTTTACTGCACCGATCGTTCTTCCTTCTTCACGCTTGATACGCTCCTTATCTTTTTCCAGTACCATCTTTGCATTTTTCGCCGCAAGCTCAACAAGCTTTTCTTTTTCCCCTTTTTTCGGGATACGGAAATGAACCTTATGCCCGCGTTTTTCTCCAAGCCATGCTTCCAGGATCTCCCGTTCTTCCGGTTCCACCGGAAGCATCAGTTCGCCCGGAATATATGGCGTTCCGGCATAAAACTGCTTGATAAAGCTGGAGAGGATCTCTGCATTTTCATCTCCCTGGGCAATCCGCAGATAAAAATGATCTCTGCCGATCAGACGGCCATTACGGATAAAGAATACCTGTACCACCGCATCCTCACGCTCTCTTGCAAGAGCCACAATATCCCGGTCCTCGCCCCCTGTATCGGTAATCTTCTGCTTCTGTGCAATCTGCTTCACGCTGTGCAGAAGCTCCCGGTATTCAATTGCTTTCTCAAATTCCAGATCATCCGATGCCTCCTGCATCTTTTCCTCCAGATCCTTTAAGATTTTATCATAATTTCCTCCCAGGAATTTGAGTACTTCATCAACCGACTCTCTGTATTTTTCCTGCGAAATATACCCCTGACACGGTGCATCACACTGCTTGATATGATGATAGAGACAGCATCTTTCTTTCCCGATATCGCGCGGAAGAATGCGGTTACAGCTACGCAGATGGTAAAGCTTCCGGATCAGTTCGATCGTATCTTTTACCGCCGTCACACTGGTATAAGGGCCAAAATACTTTGACTTGTCCTTCTTCATCTGCCTTGCCATCATAATCCTTGGATATGCTTCACCGGTTGTCACTTTGATAAATGGATAACTCTTATCATCCATCAGCATCGTATTGTACTTTGGCCGGTGCTCCTTGATCAGATTGCATTCCAGAACCAGCGCTTCCAGTTCCGAATCCGTCACGATATACTCAAACCGGGTGATATGCGTCACCATCTGGTCAATCTTGGCTCCCCGGTTCCTGCTCGGCTGAAAATACTGTCTGACACGGTTCTTCAGGCTGATCGCCTTTCCAACGTAAATGATCTCGTCCTTTTCCCCATGCATCAGATAGACTCCCGGTTTCCCCGGAAGTTTTTTAAGTTCGTCTTCAATAATAAATGTCTGATTTTCCATAGTCACATTATACCTTGCTTCCTGCAGACAATACAAGTCATTCTTGCAAAAGAATCTACCGAAGAAAAAAGAGGCTCCAGAACCTATTGTTCTGAAACCTCTGTATCTTCGGTTATTCTAGACTAGTCACGCTTCTGTGGAAGGATGAATCCGTCTTCATCTCTTTCTACTTTCTTCTGTATTTCTTTCTCTTCCTGCTGTGCAGCTTCGGTATCTGCCTCTTTCTTCGGCATCTCGATCGTCTGCTCTTTTACAGGATTCTCTTCTTTCTTTTCTTCCGGTTCCGGAATTCCTTCACATCTGCGGTAAATCTTCATGAATTCTTTTCCGGTGATCGTCTCTTTCTCAATCAGGAATCCGGCGATCTGATCCATCGTCTCTCGATGCTCGGAAAGCATTCTCTTCGCTTCAGCATATGCTCCCTTCAGCATCTTCATAACTTCCTGATCGATCTCTGCCGCGGTTGCCTCTCCGCAGTTCATAACAGCTCTTCCGTCCAGATAACGGTTCTGGATAGATTCCAGTCCGATAAGTCCGAATTTTTCAGACATACCATACTGTGTTACCATCGCTCTTGCAATCTTGGTTGCCTGCTCGATATCGTTGGATGCCCCGGTTGTAACGGTATCAAACACCAGTTCCTCTGCCGCACGTCCTGCAAGTGCTGTTACCAGCATGGCTTCCAGTTCTGCTTTGGTATTCAGGAACTTCTCTTCCTCCGGTGTCTGCATAACGTAACCGAGTGCTCCCATGGTTCTCGGAACGATCGTGATCTTCTGTACCGGCTCTGCGTCTTTCTGGAGGGCAGTTACCAGTGCATGTCCAACCTCATGATAAGATACGATCCGGCGCTCTTTCTGGCTCATGATACGGTCTTTCTTCTCTTTACCTACAAGAACGACCTCCACTGCCTCAAAAAGATCTGCCTGGGATACCACATTTCTTCCTTTTTTTACTGCATTGATCGCAGCTTCATTGATCATGTTCGCAAGATCAGAACCAACCGCTCCGGAAGTTGCAAGTGCGATCTCTTCCAGATTGACCGTCTCATCCATACGGACATCTTTGGCATGTACTTTCAGGACATCGATACGTCCCTTGAGATCCGGCTTATCTACGATGATACGTCTGTCAAATCTTCCCGGACGGAGAAGCGCCGGATCCAGGATCTCCGGTCGGTTCGTTGCCGCAAGAAGGAGCAGACCTTTGTTGCTGTCAAATCCATCCATCTCTGCAAGGAGCTGGTTCAGTGTCTGTTCTCTCTCGTCGTTTCCACCGAGCTGGGAATCTCTGCTCTTTCCGATTGCATCGATCTCATCGATAAAGATAATACACGGAGCCATCTGCTGTGCCTGCTTGAAAAGGTCACGTACTCTGGATGCTCCGACACCGACATACATCTCAACAAATGCAGAACCCGAAAGAGAGAAGAACGGTACTTTTGCTTCTCCAGCAACTGCTTTTGCAAGAAGTGTCTTACCGGTTCCGGGAGGGCCTACAAGAAGTGCTCCCTTCGGAAGCTTCGCTCCGATTCCGGTGTATTTGCCAGGGTTATGCAGGAAATCGACCACTTCCTGCAGGGATTCTTTTGCTTCATCCTGACCGGCTACATCCTTAAATGTGACTCCGGTAGATTTTTCCACATACATCTTGGCATTGCTCTTGCCAACGCCCATCATGCCGCCGCCCTTTGTCATACGGCGCATCAGCATCACGCCCAGACCGATCATGATCACAAGCGGAACAATGTTGACCAGAAGATTCATCACCATATAAGATGTAGAATCCGGTATCTTCTGTTCATACTCAACACCTGCTTTATACAGTCTGTCCGAAAGGGTATCATCCTTCACAATACCAGTATAATACTGCTTCCTTGTCACATTACTGAACAGACCTGTACTGTCATCGCTGCTGTCCTTACTGCTGCTGTCGTTGTTATCTGCTACAGAACCTTCGACCACATCGCTCTCAGAAGCGCCTTTCTTCTTGCTGTTCTTCATCTCAGCTTCTGTCTTCGCTGTGATTACGATCTTGTCATCCTCGATCACAACTTTCTTAACTTCCCCGGAATCTACCATGTTCAGGAACTGGTCATAGGTAATCTCCTGGGCATCTGTGTCTTCCCGGAACTGATACAGCGCAAATACGATAAACGAGATCAGCATAACGGTAAATAATATAATATTCCATCTCTGACGGTTATTTTTATTATTCGGATTATTATTTCCCGGAAGGTTTTGCTTATTTCTATTATTCTGGTTATCCATACCTACCTCCTAAATGTCGTCTTCTCTATTATAAGTAGGCGTTTTTTAGAAATCAATGAAAAATTTATGAAAAGATTGTAAAAAAGTCATATTTTATAGTATACTAGGTTTGGATTGCTTCTATGAAAGTAAAATTATGGACAAAAAGGATGGAACTTTATGAAAATTGGGTTTGATAATGAAAAATACCTGCAAATGCAGTCTTCTCACATTCGTGAGCGAATCAATCAGTTTGACAACAAACTGTATCTTGAATTCGGTGGAAAGCTTTTCGATGACTATCATGCTTCCCGCGTGCTTCCTGGATTTCAACCGGACAGCAAATTACATTTACTAAAAGAATTATCGGATACCGCAGAGATTGTGATCGTTATCAGTGCAGCCGATATTGAGGCTAACAAAGTCCGCGGTGACCTCGGGATCACTTATGACACTGACGTTCTCCGTCTGAAAGATGAATTTGAAGCCAATGGTCTCTTTGTCGGAAGTGTTGTTATCACACAGTACTCCGGTCAGAACAGTGCCGATCTTTTCAAAGGACGTCTGGAAAAGCTTGGCATTAAAGTTTATATCCATTATGTAATAGAAGGTTATCCTTCCAACATCCCGCTGATCGTAAGTGACGAAGGATACGGAAGGAACGAATATATTGAGACAAGCAGACCTCTGGTTGTCATCACCGCACCGGGACCTGGAAGTGGAAAGATGGCTACCTGCCTTTCCCAGCTCTACCATGAGCACAAACGCGGAGTCCGCGCAGGATATGCCAAATTCGAAACCTTCCCAATCTGGAATATCCCGTTAAAGCATCCGGTCAACTTAGCATATGAAGCAGCTACCGCTGACCTTAACGATGTAAATATGATCGACCCGTTCCATCTGGAAGCTTACGGTGTTACTACCGTCAACTACAACCGTGACGTCGAGATCTTCCCTGTACTGAGTGCAATTTTTCAGCGCATTTACGGAGAAAATCCATACAAATCACCAACAGACATGGGTGTTAACATGGCTGGTAACTGCATCTGTGACGATGAAGTCTGTAAAGAAGCTTCCCGTCAGGAGATCATTCGCCGCTACTACCGCACCATGGACCGTTTCCTTTCCGGTGAATGCCCGAAGGAAGAGACTTATAAGGTCGAGCTTCTGATGAATCAGGCAGGAGTTACCGTACATGACCGTAAGGTTGTTGATGCCGCTCTTGCACGCGCTGAAGAAACCGGTGCACCGGCTGCCGCTCTGGAGCTTCCGGACGGACGCATCGTAACAGGAAAAACTTCTGATCTGCTTGGCGCATCTGCTGCCCTGATCCTGAACGCCTTAAAAGAACTCGCCGGAATCGATCATGATATGCACCTGATCTCACCGACTGCCCTGGAACCGATCCAGAAAGTCAAAACCGAATTCCTTGGAAGCAAGAACCCAAGACTTCACATAGATGAAGCTCTGATCGCACTTTCTATCAGCGCTTCTTCCAATCCGGTTGCCGAACAGGCACTCAGACAGGTTCCGAACCTCAAAGGCTGCCAGGCACATGTATCGGTTATGCTTGCCAATGTTGATATCCGTCTGTTCCAGAAGTTATCGATCCAGGTAACATCCGAACCAAAATATGAGAAAAAACCGATCTATCAGTAGGAAAATGAAATATTTCTGATTTTTATACACCCATTTCGAAAAAAATTGTTGTATTTTTTTCTGGAATGGGTGTATACTTTTAAAGTATTTTATAGGGGAATTGATTTCAAGGGGAAATCAAAGTAGCGAGGGAGCCACATAAATTTTTTATGGGGTTTTTTTCTATTTTTATCCGTCAGAGGGTTCTTTTGGAATTTCCTGATGAATAAAAATCACATTCTAACTTATTTTTTACAGAACACAATGAGTAGTAGACACAAAAAAGGATACCATAAGGAGGGAACTGGAACTATGGCAGTTAAGTATGTATTTGTTACCGGAGGCGTTGTCTCAGGTCTTGGAAAAGGAATCACAGCAGCTTCTCTTGGGCGTCTGCTCAAGGCACGCGGTTACACAGTTACAATGCAGAAATTTGATCCGTACATCAACATTGACCCGGGTACTATGAATCCGGTACAGCACGGTGAAGTTTTTGTAACAGACGATGGAGCTGAGACAGACCTTGACCTTGGACATTATGAAAGATTTATCGATGAAAGTCTTACCAAGAACTCGAACGTAACGACAGGAAAGATTTACTGGTCCGTTCTTCAGAAAGAACGTCGTGGAGATTTTGGTGGAGGAACCGTACAGGTCATCCCACATATCACGAATGAGATCAAGAGCCGTTTCTATCGTAATCCTGCTGCTACAGATACCGAGATTGCGATCATCGAAGTCGGCGGAACCGTCGGAGACATCGAAAGCCAGCCTTTCCTGGAATCTATCCGTCAGTTCCAGCATGATATGGGACATGACAATGTTGCACTGATCCACGTCACACTGATCCCATATCTGCATGCTTCCCAGGAGATGAAGACCAAACCGACTCAGGCAAGCGTAAAAGAATTACAGGGAATGGGAATCCAGCCGGATATTCTGGTCTGCCGTTCTGAGCATCCACTGGATCAGGGAATCAAAGACAAGATCGCCCTCTTCTGTAACGTGCCATCTGATCACGTTCTTCAGAACCTGGACGTGGAATACCTTTACGAAGCACCACTCGCCATGGAAGAAGAACATCTCGCTTCCGTTGTATGCGAATGCCTGAAGCTTGACTGTCCGGAACCGGATCTGAAAGACTGGAAAGAGATGGTCGAATGCCTGAAGCACCCGACACAGGATGTAACAGTCGCCCTGGTCGGCAAATATATCCAGCTCCATGACGCATATATCAGTGTTGTTGAAGCATTAAAACATGGCGGCATCTACAGCCACACAACCGTAAATATCAAATGGGTTGACTCTGAAACTGTCACACCGGAAAATGTCGATGAACTTCTCGGTGATGTAAGTGGTATCCTCGTACCTGGCGGATTCGGCGACCGTGGTATCGAAGGTAAGATCGAAGCCATCAAATATGCAAGAACACACAAGGTTCCGTTCCTCGGACTCTGCCTCGGAATGCAGCTTGCCATCGTAGAATTCGCAAGAGACGTTGTCGGATATCATGATGCACACAGCGTAGAACTGAATCCAAACACCACACATCCGGTCATCCACATCATGCCTGACCAGATCGGTATTGAAGACATCGGTGGAACCCTCCGCCTTGGTTCTTATCCTTGTGTTCTTAACAAAGAATCAAAGGCATATAAATTATACGGAAAAGAAGAAATCCACGAACGTCATCGTCATCGTTATGAAGTCAACAATGACTACCGTGATGCTCTTACCCAGAACGGTATGCTCTTATCCGGACTTTCTCCGGACGGCAGAATCGTAGAGATGGTGGAAATTCCGGAACATCCTTGGTTCATCGGAACCCAAGCGCATCCGGAGCTCAAATCCCGCCCGAACAAACCACATCCGCTGTTTAAGGGATTTGTGGAAGCTTCTCTGGAATATAGTAAAGAGAAGTAATAAAGTGAAATTATATCATTTCTAAGTAAAAGAAACTCCAGAATCAGCAGTATAAAATTGATTCTGGAGTTTTTCTTTATTCATTCTTTTTTAACAATTTTAGAATTCCGTATATACATATGATTGATAAGATCGGTCCAAACCATTTCAATATGAAAAGAAATGTGTTTTGAATGGAAAATATCCATTCATTATTTGCTACCAAAATACCATTTCCTGTTATAATTTGAAACTGGATCCAGGTATCTAATGCGGTATAGCCATAATATACAATTAACATAATGCCTAACGGAATCGAAATCAATAATATAATATTTCTTCTTTTCATACCAGGATTACCTCCTTCCACCATCCATTTGTATTACTTTAATTATATATTATTTTCAGTTTTCTTCAAGTATTTTTTTGTATTTACAGTCTTTTTATGTTTCTGCACAATAAAAAACTGCCGCCAGTTACGGCGGCAGCAAAACATTCTTCTATTATCTGTAATTAGTTCTCATCAGCGATCTCAATCAGCTTATCCAGCAGTTCAGAATAACTATATCCATAATCTTCCATTAACTGCGGATACATGGAGATACTTGTAAATCCCGGAAGGGTATTGATCTCATTCAGGTAAATGTGATTGGTCTTCTTATCCAGGAAGAAATCTACACGGCTCAGCCCGTGTCCATCGATTGCCTTAAATGCACGTACTGCATACTTACGGATCTGTTCCTGAATCTCTTCATCTACTTTTGCCGGAATGCAGGTCTTACTTTCTGCATCTTCGTATTTGGATTCAAAGGTATAGAATTCTCCATGTGGCATGATCTGTCCGACTCTGGATACGATGATGTCATCATTTCCAAGAACGGCTGTCTCAAGCTCGATACAGTCTACACATTCTTCTACAACGATGTGTGTATCATACTTTGCAGCTTCTTCCAGCTTTGCGATTAGCTCCTCCTGTTTATCACAGCGGTAACATCCCACGCTGGATCCTGAACGGCTTGCCTTGATGAAGCATGGCATTCCGAGTTCTTTCATAATGGAAGCTTCTACTTCTTCTGTCTCCTCCATGTTCTTTTCAACTACAACCAGTTTTCCATCATTTCGCTTCTTTACATACACAGATCTGACCTGTGGGATTCCTGCACTTTCAAATACTTTCTTTGCAAAAATCTTATCCATACATGCACTGGATGCAAATACACGGCATCCTACATACGGAAGCTGTACCAGTTCAAATAATCCCTGGATCGTTCCGTCTTCTCCATAAAGTCCGTGAAGTACCGGGAACGCTATGTCCTGGCTTCTCAAAAGACCGAATACATCTTCTACCGCTTCTGCTCCGTCAAGCCAGGTATCTTTTGACAGGTCATTATCTTCCTGCTTTAAGATGTACCATTTCCCATCTTTTGCAATGCCGACAAGTGTAATCTCATATTTATCTTTATCCAGATGCTTCATCACTGAATTACAGGAAATTCGTGAAATTGAATGCTCACTGGACTGTCCACCACAAACAACAAGTAACTTTTTCTTCATATCAGTTTCCCTCTGTTTCTTATTATATACTCTTCTCCGGTTTCCGCCGGATACTACTTAGAATAATTTACCACGTCCGCCTTGCATTTACAATAAAAGATTGGAATTTCAATAATTTTTTAAGCATTTTCCAGGCTTTCCACAAATGCAAGCAACTCTTTCATCGATCCTTGGTAATCACTTTCGATTGGAAGGTTCTTTTTATTTTCCATCGTATCCGTCACAAGAAAAGTCTTTACACCCAGTTTCCGGATTGCAAGATCCTCTTCCACATCATTTCCCACCATCAGACATTCTTCCGGTGCAAGCTGAAAGCGTTCGAGAATTGTCCGGTAATAATCTGTATTTGGCTTGCAGTAGCAATTGTCTTCGTAAGTCGTGATCAGTTCAAAATCTTCTGCATCCAGTCCCGCCCATTTGATCCGGTTCACCGTTGCCACCTTTGGAAATACCGGATTGGTTGCAAGGTAGGTGCGGATTCCTTTTTCCTTTGCCTTTTTCACAACCTTGTCCGACAGACTGTTTGGCTGCGTCACCGCAATTGCCTGGTTAAATTCATTTGCATAGAAATCAAGGGCAATCCGTTCGGAATTCTCAGAATCCGTTGGAAGCAGTTCGTCCATATACTGCCAGAATGCTTCCCGGTTGGTACAACTTCCGTCATTATTCACCATTGCTCCATAGCCCTTCCACACGGATGCAATAAATGCTTTCGGATCAAAGGAAATCCCCTCGGATATATATTTTTTTGCCAGAAGCGGCATATAAAAGGTAACAAATTCGTCCTGGTTCATCGGAAGCAGCGTTCCGTCAAGATCAAATAAAATATGTCGAATGTGCATTATTCTTCCTCCAGATTCAGATGATGTAACTTTTTGTAATAAGAGTCCAGCGTATACAAAGCAGCCACCGGATTATTTCCAAGCACACGGTCCTTTACAACCAACGTCGTACTTGGCGCCTCGGCATACTTATAAAAGAGACTGTCATGGCCAACACAAAGTCCCATCACGATATTAATATCTGTCTTTTCTTTGTTCAGCACCTGCGCCTGCAGAATCGGGTTACACATGTGTACGCCAACTTCTTCGCACCGCTCCGGAATACCAACCTCCGTCTTCGGAACTTCCCCGATCTTACATCCCACGCCGTACACTTCAAATCCATACTCTCGCAGAAGTCCTGCAAGCAGATGACTTTCTTTTAAAAGTCCCACACAGCTTGCGATTCCGATCTTCTTTGCACCAAGCTTTTTCGCCCAACGGATCGTCTCCTCCACCCGGGTTGCCTGACAGTAAAAATCGTGCTCGATCTCAGCACTTGCACGCATGATCTTCAGATCCTTTTCATCTCCCATGTAAGTATCCAGTGCCTGCTGCCGGTCTTGGGAATCCATATTATTTGACACGCAAAATCCGGGATATGGTTTATGATTCTCTATATTCTGCTTTGCATTGCATTTCTTGACATTACAGTCTATACATGACAACTTTTTCGTTTCTTCCATTTTTTCTGCCTCCTCCTGATATACAGATAAGGATAACTGGTATTTTTGGGAAATGCAAGATGAAATAACTCTGCTTTACCTGTTTCCACAAAAGTGCTATCATTATACTAATTCTATAGAAAAGAGGCATACCTATGAAGTTTCTTATTTTACTGATTATTGCACTGGTTATCAGCTCGATCGGGTTTAAAAAATTTGTCTGGTTCATCTCGCTTGGATACGGGTTCTCCATTGCCGGGATTGGCGCAGGACTGATCGTACTATTCTGGAGAGAACTGACCATCCCGACTTTGGTAATGGCACTGCTTTTCATCGTGTATGGATGCAGACTTGGTGGATATCTGCTGATCCGGGAACAGAAAAGTACTTCCTACCAGAGTACGATGAAAAATGATATCAAAGACGGTTCTGACATGAATTTCTTTTTAAAGGTACTGGTCTGGGTAAGCTGCGCACTGCTTTACTGCTGCGAGACTGCCCCTGTCTTCTTCCGCCTGGAAAATCATGCCGGCTCTGATCTGGTCACTTCCCTTGGATCACTGATCATGGCAATTGGGATTCTTCTGGAATCATTTTCTGATTTCACCAAAAATAATTTCAAAAAAGAGCATCCACACGCTTTCTGTAATGTAGGACTTTTCCGTTTTGTACGCTGCCCGAATTACCTTGGCGAAGTCATCACATGGACCGGTGTCTTTGTATCCGGTACCACTGCTCTGCACGACACTTTGCAGTGGACTGCTGCCCTAATCGGATGGCTTGGGATTATCTATATTATGTTCGGCGGAGCAAGACGTCTGGAACTCAGACAGAACAAGAATTACGGCAACGATCCGGAATATCAGAAGTATGTGAAAAGTACACCGATCCTGATTCCGTTCGTACCGCTTTACAGTGTTGCAAAATATAAATGGCTGGTGGGATAATGATGGAAAAGAAAAAATATGACAATTTTACACTTTCACTCGCGCTTTTTGATGCCCTTCCGGTGCTCTTTTTCAGCATTGCGATCCTACTGATCGGATTTCGTTTCCGAAATGTGATCTTCTTTATCGGAGCCATGCTCTGCTCGCTTGCCGGATGCGGAAAGGTTCTCTGGAAAATCCTGCTTGCCGGATCCGGGAAAGATTTCCAGATCCTGAACCGGCAGATGCGGGTTCTGATGCCTTCCGGATTTGTTGGAATGATCGCCGGGCTGATTATTGGACGGCATGTGATTGATTTTTCAGTTCTTAGGAATGAAATTTTTTCGTTTCCTGCGGTAGTGTTTTTTGCGATTACAGTTATTGGGATGATCTGTATGAGCGTGTTTGCAGTAAAGCTGGATGGGACGAAGGCGAAGAATAACTGGATCGAGCAGATCACGAATGCGGTAGCACAGGGGTGTTTTCTGGCTGGGGTGATTGCGGTTATCTGGTAAATAAAACTCAAGTTTTATGATATAAAAAATATGAGGGGGGTATTATAATGACACGCACAATAAAACAATGGATATTTTTCTTAGCTCTCCCAATTTATACTCTTTTAGGTGCGTTTTTATTGCAAAGAATTATCTATGTATATTTGAATGGTCTTATTTCAGAAATGCTCTTTTTATTGATTACGATTATTCCGTCAATTGCAATTATGATTTATATTTCTGTCTATAATGAGTCTCTTGAAGAATACGGATTTCATTTACATAAACCAATAATTCAATTATTTTGTGGAATCATTCTTTATGTATTTATGGGAATCTTTTTCCGTTTTACTTTCTTATCCCCACCACCTTTTTCTGAAGCACTCGGTAATATAATTACTAAATTTGACCTAATAAACATAGATAACTTTTTTTACATATTGAATATGCTTTTAAATGTACTGACCGAAGAAATTCTTTGGCGTGGATTTGTTTTGACTTTTTTATCAAAGAAATCAACTAATTTCTTTGCTATTATTATTACTTCTGTTTTCTTTGGATTGATGCATTTTCCTGTTACTTATTCTTTTACACAGGTTATTAATACATGTATTATTTCCATTTTATATTGTTCTTTAAGAACTTTTTTCCCTGATAAATTTAGCATTCTCTCACTTACAGTTACTCATTTTCTTTGGAATGTGTCTCTCTATTAAAATATAAGGTTTTAACCTCAATTTAAAGTAAGAAATTTGACATTTCAACAGACACATGATAATATGACTATAGAAAAAGAGTGCTACCGATAGACGGTTAGCCCTTATACTAATTGATTAAAAATAACCGTTCAGTTGGCAAGCTTGGGCGGTTATTTTTGTGTCTTATTATTATCTTTGCCGAATGTGTATCCGGCACAAAAGCAGGTGATTCCAAAACTCACAACTGCAATAAAATCCAAAATACTCATTGGCTTAGCCCTCCTTTCCAGCAGATTCCTTATCAAGGTTTCTATGTAATCAGAGGGTCACAGGTCTCCGTTCTACTTCGGTCGTTGCAAAACGAGTGCCACTAGCACTCTGCACCCTCTGAAGAAGGACTAACCGCCTACTGTTATGGTAGCACCCATGTTTTGATTATATCAGCTCTAAAACTTTGATGCAGTAAATTTATCAGTTGGACTCTAACAAACTCTTATCAATGATCTGGAAATTCGCCCGGTGTATGTACAGCGCTTTCCCATCAATCATCAGCTTCGTAAACTTCGGCAGATCATCCGGGATTTCCCAGTACACATCTTCTCCACTATACGCTACAATCGGCTGTCCCAGTTGGGATTTGATAACAACCACTCTGGCTTTTCCAAACATATTCTTATATTTATTTAAGACACCGGCAATTGCCGTATTATCCGTAATCTTACCGCTTGCATTGCTTTCAATATCCTCCTGCGTAAAATCCACATCCGCTTTCAACGCGTCCTGCGCAAAAATACAGGTATCGCCACAGCTCTCGATTTCCTTTCCATCAATCGTAATTGTGATAACCGAAGAAAGCTCATAGCCGGTAATTACGTTTCCGTCCGAATCATAGCTTGAAGTTTCCACGGCATTTCCCTGCACATTGATCTTGTCTCCTGTGGTTGTCATCACACGATTGCCATAATTATCATAGGTCGTGATCGTGTACGAATTACCCACTAATTTTCCTGTAATGTCATTTAATTTGGAGCTGAGCATACTGCATCCCGCAAGTGCTATAGTCATGACTGCGCATGCTGCTACCATTGTAAATTTTTTCTTTTTCATAAATTTTCTCCTTTGTCCTTTTGCTGAATCATATTTTTGCTACTCTCTTATTTTACAGAAAGTATCCCTGTATAATTATGTAAAATATCGTCCGGCTGCATTGCATCCGATACCATAGCGATCTCAAGCTTATACTCTGCATCTGCATCACCAATGGATCCCTGAACCGGCACATACCGGTCAAAGCAGACATTTTGTTTCTTCTTAGTTGTTACAATTATCGTAACATAATCTTCCGTTGTCTGAAGCTTGTAGTAAACATCCTCTTCTGGAAATGTATCTTTCGCCCGGTCGATCATATCCGCATAATTGTAATATTCTGATTCATCACCAAGACCTGTCGTTTTTTCCTCAATCGCATCCTGCAGATTCTCTAAAACAGCTGCCGTCCTTGCCTCATTTTGCCTTCGTTCGATTTCTG
The DNA here is from genome assembly GCF_054660775.1 of Allocoprococcus similis. NCBI lineage: Bacteria > Bacillati > Bacillota > Clostridia > Lachnospirales > Lachnospiraceae > Allocoprococcus > Allocoprococcus similis. The sequence continues at coordinate 69,116 of NZ_BAAHSG010000011.1, read as the reverse complement.
ACGTAATACTCACATGCAGGGAAATGACAAGTATGATCCCTGCCATGACCGCAATCGATGTCAGCCAGACCATAACAAGCTTTGATCTCTTTTTCTTTTCTTCCTCTTTTGTAAGATGCACGTTCGAAAATTCTTTTACAAAATATGCAGGATTTTCATTTCCGTAGGCAATCACCGCATCGACTGTGTCATAGCCTCTTTCCACACTATATTTCTGCCAGACACCATATTCGGAATAAAACTTTTCCAGCCTGTAGTAGAACGGCAAAAACCATCCTGTGTATTTTTTCCTTCGCATAAAAAATGCACAAAGACTACCGATCAGGATCGCAAAATATCCGACTCCCATTACGCCATAATAAAGACCTTCTATTTTCGATACCTGCTTCTCCGGCAATACCGCAAGTAACTGATATTTCCCATTCTCTTCTTTTTCCCAGTATGTCTGGAACCGGCTGCCGTAAGAATACTTAACCGGATCCAACCCAAGTTCTGCAAGTGTATAACTCACATGCTCGCCTTTATTCGGATCTTTCAGGCGCAGCGACTCGCCATCCTCCTGTACAACCGCAGTGACACCTTTTTTCCCTATGAGTTTATAGCCTGTTACACTTTCAAATGGATCATACTGCCCGACTCCGAAAAACCATACCAGTGAAAGGATCATATAAACGACAATTAGTTTTATGAGTTCTTTCCATACGTTGTATTTTAAAGACCTTTCTATGATTTCTTTTTCGTGCGCCGGGATTCCAGGCAGTGTACTGTACCAGGAAGCAAATCGTTCTCTTTTGGCTTCCTCATCCATTGCTTTTCTTAAATTCATTGCTGTTGCAAGCTGCATTTTATTTCCTCTCTGCTTTTGTAAAATGATTGTTTAGGATATTATAGCTTATTTGAACCTTGTCTTTCAACTGCCTGTTTTATATAATAGAAAGCAGAGACGATCTATTACAAGAAATGGAGGAATGATCGATATGAGAAAAAATTTTGGTGTGAAACCGTGGTTTTATCCGCTTCCGGTACTGATTATTGCAACCTACGATGAAAATGGAAAGGCTGATGCCATGAATGCCGCATGGGGCGGACTTTATGATGCAAATAAGATTGAACTTTGTCTGAATCACGGGCACAAGACCACTAAGAATATTCAGCTGAAAAATGAATTTACGGTCAGCTTCGGGGATGCGGATCATGTAGCAGCCTGCGATTATGTTGGAATCGCATCTGGAAATAATACTCCGGACAAAATGGAACGCGCCGGATTTACAACTGTTAAAAGTGAATTTGTGGATGCTCCGGTTATCAATGAGCTTCCGTTGGTTCTGGAATGTAAATTTGTCAGATTTACCGAAGAAGGAAATGTGATCGGGGAAATCGTTAATATCAATGCGGATGAGAAGATTCTGGATGAGAATGGAAACATTGATGTTGCAAAGCTTAAACCGATTGCTTATGAGCCAGTGCGTAATGAGTATTATGTGATGGGTGAGAAGGTTGGAAATGCATTTAGTGATGGGAATGCGTTAAAATAATAGTGTGTGGATGAAAATATCCTGCTCAATTCTGATATCACTTATATCGGAATGAGCAGGATATTTTATGTTAAATTTCTTTTCCTTCTGTTATGGTAAAATAGGTAAACTTTTTATGATCCATTTGGATTTTTATTGTGATGGAATGATTCTTTGATTTTTCTTCTTTTATCAGTTCTAAATCTACCTTTACTAAGTATCCGTTGGATTCCTTTGTTACGTTAAGTTCTGTTAAATTATAGGAATCGTATTGTTGCAGAATTTTCACTGGTAAATAATAAAATGTCTTTAGAAAAGACTGGAATGACTCTTCTGTTATGAAATATTTTTGCAAAGGCTGAGATAACGCCTGATTGTCACTTCCGGTTTCCAGAATTCTTTTATATTCTGTTTCTGCCTTGGAATCGTCATTTAGCCATTCATGCATGAATGTTGTAATGATTTCCTGATCTGGCTGATATTTTTGTAGCGATATTATAATGATCGCACAGAGGACTATAATCGCACCAATGGAACTGGATAATCTTTTTTTCATAGGCATTATTTTAAACCTCCTTTGCTTGTTCTTTATAAATATCATATATATGATTTTTATTGATGGCAATAATTTTTTCAGTTTTTCATATTTATTTTTTTCTTCATTGATACACATTTTTACATGCGTTATATTGAAGAAAAATGATTGAAAAACTCAAAAGTCGAAAATAAATCAATGAAATAAATAACTATTGTTGATTTGAAATATGCAAAATTTAAAATGAATCAACGAAATAAGGAACTATTATTGACTTAGATATTGTAAAATTCAAAGCTAATCAACGAAATATGCAGATATAGTTGATTTAGAATTTCAGAAATTAAAAACAGATCAACAAATTCGGTCTATCTGGTTGATTGAAAATTACAGAAATCATAAACTAATCAACAAATTCGGCGTATAATGCTTCTCTATTTGTACAGCTGCCATCATTTTTAACCATTGCTTCATAGCCCTTCCATATGGAAGCAATGAATGCTTTGGGATCAAACTGAATTCCTTCCGATAAATATTTTTTCGCCAAAAGTGGCATATAAAAAGTAACAAATTCTTCCTGGTTCATTGGAAGCAGCGTTCCATCAAGATCAAATAAAATGTGCTGAATCTGCATCTTCTTTTCCTCCTTTGTACATCTTCTTAAGGATAACTTGTATTTTTTTGACATCGTTTTATTTTTGTGTTAAAATTCAGATACTAAGACATATACATCATTTAAATTCAATCAATTATACTTTGTAATTTTTAAGGAGGGATCATACCAATGTTCAATTTTAAATTTTACTAACTAAATATATTGTAGTAGAAAAAAGAATACTTTATGACCATTAAAGCAAAAAAAATTAGTACAATAATATGTTCATTGATAATACTCTTAAGTCTTTATGCTACACCTGTAAGTGCTGCATCAGGAGCTAGAGGTACAATTTGTCCAGGTTGTTCTGGAAATATGTTACCAAGTACAACTTATGGAACATGGACTTCTTATCAAAAAGCTTGTTCTCACGGCTATACATATGGTACAGATAAAATGGAACAGCGAACCGTTACAACTGTAGTTAAGTGTACTAGATGCGGACTCGCATACCCTCCAACAACTTCAACACAAACACGTTTTGTAAGTTGCCATGGTTATAACTAATATATAAATACTCTCTGGAATAACAAATATATTTATACACATATTTTTATTCGAATACAGCGAAGGCGTGATACTATGAAACCTAAACGGCTTGCTCTTCTTCCACTCCTCATCCTTTCAATTGGATTATCCGGATGTACAAAGCTAAATAAAGATGTCTCCAAAACACTCTCTATTGTTATAGAACCTGCTTTTAAGGAACAGGTTCTTGATGCTGTAAAATATGCCACATCCAAAAATAACTCTCTGGAATTTGAAATTAAAATATTATCTCCTGATCCTGATAAAAGATCTGCAGAAATTCAGAAACTCCGTACACAGATCATGTCTGGAAAAGGTCCTGACTTATATCTTGTTAACTGTTCCACCGATGGAGCTGCGCAGATGAACGAACCTCTTTTTGAAAATCCTTATAAGGCAATGCAAAGTGGTGTATTCGCCTCATTGGATAAATATATGAAAAAAGATTCTTATTGGCAAAAGGAAAACTATAATCCGTCTTTTCTTCTCCCCGGTCAATATCAGGAAAGACAATATATTCTTCCTCTTTCCTGCCACTATAATATGTTAATCTCCGATACTGTACTTGATTATACACAGGAAAATGATACCTTAGAAGATTGGATTTCAAATATAAAAAGTTCTTCTGGCCACGCTCTGAAAAATGCACTATTCGAATTAGATAATATCAGTGGTAACTGGTTTCAACCTGCTGCGGATTACAATTCCGGTCAGATTTTCTTTGATAAGGAAAAGTGGAGTAATTTCGCATTAGAATACTTATTATTTAAACAAGATTATTTAGAAAATGAAAAGACAAATAATACTGATACTAGCTCTTCGCATATTTTAATCTCATCTTTGGATGACATAAACGAACACACAACGCAAATAGACATAATCCCTGATATTCAGGGAAAAAAAATGGCTGCCATTCGTTGCTTTGGTGCTGTAAGTATGGCATCTGATTATAAAGAAGAAGCTTATCACTTCTTAATGTATTTTTTAAATAACGTAATTCAGGAATCAACTAGCACTAATGGAATGTCACTAAGCGCAAATGGTGTCCTTGGAACAGATTATCCGGTACAAGTATCTGCCATCCGTACAAAACTGTCCTTCTTAGATCAGTCAAAACAGGATTTAGCTATAAAAGCATTTCAGTCCTTAGAAGGAGCATATTTTCCGACAGAAGTTGAACATTTTATTTATGAAGAGATTATAGAAAATAGTAGTTTATTATATGGTCCGCAAACTGATTTTAAAAAGATATGGCAAGATAAGCTTTCGGCTTTAGCAGACAAAGCATGGAATGATTATCATACACAGGTGACAGAATAGTTTTAAGTGAAAGCGAGCGTGATGCAATGAAAAAAAAGAAGAAGGGATTCTTACTGGCTTTCCCTGCAATATCAGGATTTCTTTTCTTTTATCTGATCCCATTTTTGATTGTTTTGTGGTATTCTGTTTCTTTTGGTATCGGAAAACGCGAATTTGTAGGTCTTGATAATTATAAAGAACTATTTAAAAATACAATGTTTTTACTGGCAGTAAAAAACACTTGTAAATATATGCTTGTTACAATACCAGTTACTTTAGGGACAGCTCTCTGTATTTCTGTAATTTTACAACAGATTACGAAAGGTCAGAAAATTTTCCGACTCTCTTTTCTTTATCCAATCATCATGCCAATCGCATCTATAGTTTTAGTCATCCAGTTTTTTTTCAAAAATAATGGTTTTTTGAATCTGATACTAAACTTTTTTTATCTTCCTGAAAAAGACTGGCTTCATACATCAAGCGCTTTTTGGATCATCTGTATTTTATATTTCTGGAAATTTGTTGGATATTATATTTTCATTTATTCTTCCAGACTTCAGATGATTCCGAAAGAATATTATGAATATGCCAGTCTTCACGGAGCCGGAAAATGGCAGAGCTTTTATTATATTACCTGTCCTATATTGTTTCCGATTATCCTTTTTACATTAATACTCTCCATAATGAATGCGTTTAAATGCTACAGAGAAGCCTTTTTACTTGGCGGAACTCATCCAGACAACAGTATTTATTTTTTACAACATTTTATGAATAATAATTTACAAAATCTGAATTACCAAAAGGTTTCCGCCAGTGCAACTATTATTACCGTATTTATTCTTTTTCTAAGTGGTCTTATCTATATGATATACTATTTTCTAAAGAGGAGGACTGCCGATGCATAAGTACAAACAGTACACCCGGCTCTTTGTTTTTTCGATCATAGCCTTTATTTTTTTATTTCCAATTATCTATCTGATTGTATTTTCAGTTTTTCATTCAGATACCGGATTTTCTCTGATGAATTATTATAAAGTTTTTCTGGCAAAACCTGATTATCTGATAAAATTTTGGAGAAGCCTTGCCATGTGTCTGATGATTGCGGCAGGACAAACCCTTTTTTCCTGTATGTCAGGAACAGCATTTGCAAAATATTCTTTTCCTCTGAAAAAATTCTGGTTTATACTATTTGCACTATTTATGATTTTACCGATTCAGGTAACACTGCTGCCGAATTATATTTTATTAGAAAAACTAAAACTTTTAAACAGTTGGAAAGCTTTGATAATCCCTGCAATATTTTCACCTTTTGGAACTGTATGGCTTACTTTCGTTTTCCAGGCAATCCCAGATTCTACACTTGATGCCGCAAGAATGGATGGCGTAAATCAGCTACAAATGATTCGCTACATTATAGTTCCAAATTCAAAACCTGCCGTTATCACATTATTTATATTAGTATTTACAGAAAGCTGGAATATGGTTGAACAGCCTATCCTTTTTCTCGAAAAAGAAACCGACTATCCCCTTTCTGTTTTTCTCGCATCACTCAATCAAAATGCTGTTGGAATTCAATCCGTCTGTGGTCTACTATGTTTACTTCCAGTGACATTTTTCTTTTTATATTACAATACAGAATTGACGGATGGACTAAAAGATATTTTATGGAGTTGATAAAATGATGAAAAAGAAAACCTGGAATGCCGGATGTATGATCCTGATTTCTTTAATGATCTGTACTATTTTATCCATCCGTATAGAAAAATGGATGCAGATACCTGTAGAGATTGCAACGATCAGTCAGACAGAAGAAGAAAAGCTTAATTCTACCATCCGTATTCCCAAAAGTTGCTATAATACCGATACAAATATGATTTTTTATCTGGCAGAGCAAGAAGGAGTATTCGGAACAAAATTTCTCGCCTTTTCAAAGGCTGTCGATCCTCTTTCCATAACCGAAGATAGTATTCTTCTTCCGGAAGAAAAAGATGAAAAAGGACAACTTTTGCAGATCATAAAATGGTCTACATATCCATTAAAAGATGGAGATGAAGTCACCATCGATCAGGAAGGTGAACATAAAAAACAGTCTGGTGAAAACAGACGTATTTTAGAAAAGCAAAAATCTTTTTTCTTTTTGTTTGGAATAACCGTCCTGATTTTAATTTTTATCTTTGCTTTTGGAATTAAAGATTTGTATAAGTTTCCTGCCGGAGATTATAGAAAATGTGTCAGAGGAATGCTACTCATTCTGATTGGATTTGGTATCTTATGGAAAATTACTGCACTTGTGAATATTCCGCGAGAATATCTGCCTCCGGAATGTATATTGGATCTGGGATTTTATTTACATTAATCTATAAAACGGATAAAGTCAAACTGCTATATGAAAAAGTTTTAAATCGCAATAGCAGTTTGACTTTCTTCTTTTTATCCTATCAATACTTTTTTTCCTTCAAATGCAAAACCATAATGATGAATCTTTTGTTTTCCGATGCTGATTACTTTTGGCATGAAGGGGTTCCTCGCTTTCTGAATGAATGTCTATGGGGGATGCTCTTTTGAAAAGAGCTTGTATTATTCCTGCTTTTTTAGATTATAACATGCTAGTTGTGAATTTTAAAGGAATGGAGGAGGAATTGTTTTTATGTGAGGGAGGGGGAGAAATTGACTGGGATATGGGAAGTTTTATGTGGGACGCGGAAGGCGGAGCGGGGGCTCCTTTTCCGCTGGGATGGGTGGTGTATGGGATTTAGGGAATTTATGTCGGACGCGGAATTTGGAGCGGGAGCTCCTTTTCCGCTGGATTTGATTAGTTTGTGGGTTGAATGATTTACTTTGGACGCTGTGCCATCAGGAATCTATTATGCCATTTTAATGGCATAATAGATTCCTGATGAGAGCTGGCGCTCTATATAAAGAGAGAAAGAGGCAGAAATTCATGCGAGCATGATTTCTGCCTCTTTCTCTCTTTATGCACAGCTTGTAGCGTTTTCAAATTGCGAGTTATACAGCTCTGCGTAGAATCCATTTTTTGCCAGGAGTTCTTCGTGGTTTCCTTGTTCGATGATGTCGCCGTCTTTCATTACCAGGATGAGATCTGCGTCTCGTATGGTTGATAGTCTGTGGGCGATTACGAAGCTGGTTCTGCCTTTCATGAGGTTATCCATGGCTTTCTGGATCTGGACTTCGGTGCGGGTGTCTACGGAGCTGGTGGCTTCGTCGAGGATCAGGATCTTTGGATCGGCGAGGATGGCTCTGGCGATCGTGAGAAGCTGTTTCTGGCCCTGGGATACGTTGCTGGCTTCTTCGTTGAGGATCATGTTGTATCCGCTTGGAAGAGTCTGGACGAAACGGTGTACGTGGGCAGCTTTGGCTGCGGCTACGACTTCTTCGTGGGTGGCATCGAGTTTTCCGTATTTGATGTTATCTTCGATGCTTCCGCTGAACAGCCAGGTATCCTGAAGTACCATTCCGAACATCTGTCTGAGTTCACTCCGGTTGAAGTCTTTGATATTGTGTCCATCGATCTTGATTGCCCCGCTGTTGACATCATAAAAACGCATCAGCAGTTTGATCATGGTTGTCTTTCCGGCTCCGGTCGGTCCTACGATGGCGATCTTCTGTCCTTCTTTTACTTTTGCAGAGAAATCATTGATGATGATATGCTCCGGATTGTATCCGAAGTGTACGTGTTCAAATTCTACATTTCCCTGTAAGCCTTCTACAGATACTGGATTTTCAGCAAACTGGTCTTCTTCTTTTTCGTCCAGGAATTCAAATACCCTCTCAGATGCAGCAGCTGTTGACTGGAGCATATTTGCTACCTGTGCAACCTGCTGGATCGGCTGTGTGAAGGATCTTACATACTGGATGAAGGACTGGATATCTCCAACTTCGATGGTCTGTTTGATTGCAAGGTAACCACCTAAGATAGAAACTCCTACATATCCAAGGTTTCCGACAAACTGCATGATCGGCATCATCATTCCGGAAAGGAACTGTGATTTCCATGCGGAACGGAACAGGATATCATTGGTCTCATCAAATTCGCGGATCACATCTTCTTCTTTATTGAATGCTTTGACAATATTATGTCCGCCATATACTTCTTCTACCTGACCATTGATATGTCCCAGGTATTCCTGCTGGCTTTTGAAGTATTTCTGTGAATGTTTTACGATTACAGAAATCAGTACCATAGATACCGGCAGGATCAGAAGTGCGATCACAGTCATCAGCGGACTGATACTGAGCATCATGATCAGTACACCGATGATCGTTGTCACGGATGTGATCATCTGGGTTGCACTCTGGTTCAGGCTCTGGCTCAGAGTATCCACGTCATTGGTTACTCTGGAAAGTACCTCACCGTGTGTAGTCGTATCAAAATAATTCATCGGCATACGATTGATCTTTTCAGAAATTTCTTTTCGCATGCGATAGGTCAGTTTCTGTGATACACCTGTCATGATATATCCCTGAATAAAGGAGAAACATGCGCTGATCACATACAGACACAATAAAGTTAACAAAATTTTACCAATCTTTGTAAAATCAATTCCGCTGCCACCGGATACTTTTCCGACCAGACCTTTGAAGATTTCGGTCGTCGCTTTTCCGAGAACCTTTGGTCCGATAATATTGAAAACTGTACTTCCGATTGCGAATATCATAACAAAGAAAATACCGATTTTATATTCACTAAGGTAAGTAAAAAGTTTCTTCATGGTACCTTTGAAGTCTTTTGCCTTTTCGCCGGTTCCCATTCTTCCATGTCCACCGCCCATAGGTCCTCTTCTTCTTGGCTGATTACTCATACTATGCTTCCCCCTTTCCGTCAGTCTCATCATTCAAGTCTCTTGCCAGCTCTGCTTCTGAAAGCTGGGATGAAGCAATCTGATAATAAGCCTCACAGGATTTCAGAAGTTCTTTATGCGTTCCGATTCCTGCAACTTTTCCATCATCCAGGACAATGATCTGCTCTGCATGCAAAATCGTACTGATCCTCTGTGCTACGATGATCACTGTGCTATCCTGTGTGTTTTCTTTCAGCGCCGCACGAAGTGCTACGTCCGTCTTATAATCCAGTGCTGAAAAACTGTCGTCAAAAATATAAACCTTCGGATTTTTTGCGATCGCACGTGCAATGGACAGACGCTGCTTCTGACCTCCGGATACATTGGATCCTCCCTGCGCAATCGGACTGTTATATTTCTTATGTTTTTCTTCGATAAATTCGGTTGCCTGTGCAATTTCCGCTGCTTTCTTCATCTCGGCTTCGGAACCATCCGGATTGCCGTACAGAATATTGGACTCAATTGTTCCTGAGAAAAGTACACCTTTCTGTGGAACGTATCCAAGCTCATCCCTCAGATCATGCTGTGAAATGGTGCGGATATCTTTTCCATCCAATGTGATCGTACCTTCTGTTACATCATAGAATCTTGGAATCAGGTTGATCATCGTAGATTTACCACTACCGGTACTTCCGATGATCGCCGTTGTCTGTCCCGGTTTTGCTGTAAAGCTGATATCATGAAGCACGTCTTCTTCTGCTCCCGGATAACGGAAGGATACGTGGTCAAATTTTACTTCGCCTTTTCTGGATTCTTCCAGTTTTTCCGCTGTTTTCGGATCTTCGATCGCTGTCCTGCTTGTCAGGATCTCATCCACACGTTCTGCTGCAACAGCTGCTCTTGGAAGCATAATGGAAACCATACAGATCATAAGGAAGGACATGATGATCTGCATTGTATACTGGATAAATGCCATCATATCACCAACTTGCATCTGCCCGTCACTGACACCATGTGCACCGCTCCATACGATCAGTATGGTAATTCCGTTCATGATCAGCATCATCATCGGCATCATAAATGTCATGGCACGGTTTACAAATAAGTTGGTTCTTGTCAGATCTCTGTTCGCTTTATCAAATCGTTCTTCTTCATGCTTTTCTGTACTGAATGCACGGATAACCGGAAGTCCGGTAAGGATCTCACGGGTAACAAGGTTCAGTCTGTCGACCAGATTCTGCAGAATCTTGAATTTTGGTATTGCCACAATAAATAATACAGCAACAACCATCACGATCAGGATTACCCCAAGTACGATGATCCATGACATGCTGACATTAGTATGAAGAACCTTGAAAACTCCTCCGATTGCCATGATCGGTGCATACATAACCATTCTCAGAAGCATAACTGCAAGCATCTGGATCTGCTGGATGTCATTGGTACTTCTCGTGATCAGCGATGCTGTTGAGAACTTGTCAAATTCTGCATTGGAAAATCCAACAACTTTTTTGAATACCTTTCCTCTCAGATCACGTCCTGTACTTGCCGCAACTCTTGATGCAAGAAGTCCGACGAGTACACTTGCGATCATTCCGAGAAATGCAAGGGCAAGCATCTTACCGCCAGTTGTTAAAATATATCTGTTCTGGAGCTTATCGGTATTCACACCCAGAACACTGTAGGTTTCTTTAATAAATGAAGTTGCTGCCTGTTCCAGCATGGTATCGGGCATATCATCCATTTTTTCTGAAATCTTATCAATAACGTCTGCTCTCTGTTCATCCGGTATCATGTTCAGGATCTCAAAGATATCTGCATTTTCGATCTTTTTCACCTGTTCATCAATCTTTTTCTGCATTTCATCCTGCTGTTTCTTGGCAAGCTCCGGATTTGCTGCAAGTGCTTCTTTCTGCTCATCTGTCATCTGGGACTGCATACTCTCTGCCTGTTTTTCAGCCTGTTCCTTTATAGAAGAAATCATATTCTCTTTCATGGATTCTTCCATCTTCTTCGTTGTATCACTTCCAGATTCAAATCCATAACTCAGAAGCATTGGTTTCCCGAGAATATCAAAGATCTTTCCGGATTTGTCTTCATCCATCTTCACAGAATCTTTCAAAATGTATACAGCGCCATCATAATCATAACCAGTGCCGGATTCTTTCTTCTCATAGGCATCCAGCACCGTCTGCTGATCTTTTTCTGATACAAAGAGAAGCAACTTATCCATCTCTTTTTCTGCAATTGCATCCGGAATATCCTCGTCGATTCCTCCCTGCTGGATTCCGACATTGACGATGTCTGAAGTATAAGAAGGCAATGACAGATCGCAGTATGCCTGAACGATCAGAACCATAACGATCACTGCTATAGTTGCTGCATATGGCTTCAGATGCTTAAATAACTTTCTCATATAGCAATTATTTCCTTTCTTAGTAATTATTTTTATTGTTCAAATGGACTTTTACAAGGCATTTCTCTGAAAGCCTTTTCTTGAAAAAGATTGTCACTCATCTGCAATAGAAGTCTTCGGCACAGTATTTTTTCTTCTGTGCTCATATTCTTAAGAAGAGTATCTTCCGTCCTTTGAATAATATCATGCATGTTTTCAATCGTTTTCTCTCCACTATCTGTAAGATGAATCTTCGTCATACGCTGGTCTTTCTCGTCCTGCTCTTTGCGCACATATCCGAGCTTCTCCAGCTTCTGGACAGCTACATTCACAGATGGTGGCGTAATATGCACCCGGTCTGCAAGCTCTCTCTGGGACATAGGTCCCATCATCTGCAAAATTACCAGAATTCCTGCCTGTCCCGGCTTCATCTGCGTATCTTTCATCAGGTTTCCTACATACCATTTATACATATGCCCCACCTGTGCAAGCAAAAGCTGTACCGGCATGTTCTCTCTCGAGAAATCTTCACATTTAAATTTTCCCGACTTCACCATTTCACCTCCTATTGCAATTTAATTAGATGTCTATTTATTAGATGTCTAATCGTTATTCTAGTTGTATTTTCTATATAAGTCAATATTTATTCTCAATAATTTATATTTTTATAATATTTTTTACAAACAAATAATTATATGCCTAATCATTTTTCTTCACGCGAGTGTACATCTCAGACATGTAGTGCCTTTTATATAACAGGAAGTTCCTCCGGGATTTCTTATTATACGAAAAAGGACTCTTCTACCCCTTTCCAGGTAAAAAAGTCCTCTTCTTTCACAATATCTATTCTTTATATAGCTTTTCTTGTGATTTATAACGCATCAAACAGCAATTACATATCTTGCAGGAATGCCTTCACATTTTCCTCTTTTGTTGCCCATGAAGTGCATAATCGGATAACACTGTGGGTTTCATCGTATCTCTGTTGATATGTTACACCGTATTTTTGACGGATTTCCTGCAATTTCGTATCTTTCACAATAATAAACTGCTGGTTGGTATCGCTGTCCATGAAGAATTCATATCCTTTTTCTTTCAGTCCTTCTTTTAACAGCATTGCCATATCGATCGCATGTTTGGAAATTTCAAAATAAAGTCCGTCTTTAAACAGTTCCAGGAACTGAACACCGAGGAGGCGCCCTTTTGCAAGCATTCCACCTTTCTGTTTGATACAGTAACGAAAATCTTGCTTAAGACACGAATTTGTAATCACTACAGCTTCTCCAAACAGTGCTCCAACTTTTGTTCCCCCAATGTAAAATACATCGCAGTACTTCGCAATGTCCGGAAGTGTCACATCGGTTCCCGGTGCCATCAGTCCATATCCCATTCTCGCTCCATCCAGAAAAAGATAAAATCCACATTCCTTACAAACAGCAGAAATATTTTCAAGCTCTGCTTTTGTATACAGTGTTCCAACCTCTGTCGGATGGGAAATGTAGACCAACTTTGGCTGTACAATATGTTCATGAGACTCATCGCTCCAGTGCAGATCGTAATATTCCTTAATCTGCTGTCCGGTAATCTTTCCATCTTTTGAAGGAAGTGCCAGAACTTTGTGTCCGGTCGCTTCTACAGCCCCGGTTTCATGGACATTGATATGCCCGCTGTCTGCGCAGAGCACCCCCTGAAATGGACGCAAAATAGAAGAAATTACTGTAAAATTCGTCTGGGTTCCTCCCACCAGAAAATGAACATCTGCCTCCGGTGCTTCACACACCTTCTTAATTGCTTCTCTCGCTTCTTCGCAGTAAGGATCTTCCCCATATCCTACTGTCTGCTCCATATTGGTCTCGGCAAGCTTCTCGATAATTCTCGGATGTGCCCCTTCTGTGTAATCACTTGTAAACAAAATCATTTCAACATACCCTCTACTTTCTCTTTTAATTCTTTTGTAGCCTGCTCAATATCCGGCTGTCCAAAAACTGCACTGATCACGGCAACTCCGCAGATTCCGTTTCCGGCAAGCTCTGTCACATTCTCTCCCGTGATTCCCCCAATTGCCACAACCGGAATGTCCACCGTCTCGCAGATTTCCTTTAAAACCTTATGATCCAGCTTTGTTGCATCTGCCTTTGATGTCGTGCCAAAGACTGCGCCGACTCCCAGATAATCAGCTCCGTGTGCCTGCGCCTTTAGCGCCTGCTCCACCGTCTTTGCCGTAACACCGATGATCTTATCTTCGCCCAGTGTTTTCCGCACATCAAGAGCTTCCATATCGCTCTGCCCCACATGCACACCATCGGCATCTACCTTCTTTGCAATCTCAACATTGTCATTGATCACAAATGGTACATGATAGGATTTACAGAGCCTGGCAATCTCTTTTGCTTCTGCCAGAAACTCTTCCTCACCCAGATTTTTTTCCCTGAGCTGGATAAATGTAGCCCCGCCTTTCAGCGCTTTTTCTACCTGGCTGTAAAGACTTTCTCCATTCAGCCAGTGACGGTCTGTTACCGCATACAAAACCATATCTTTCTTATCTAATCTCATATTTTGCACCTTCTTCCAATTCTTTTCCTTCCATATTATAAATCGCATCGATGATCCGATTACGATATGTTGCGTTTCCATCTCCCGGCTGCATATATTTCCAGCCAGTTTCACCGGCAACTCCCATGGCACAGACTGCCGCAGCCGCCGCTTCCAGATTGTTCTCCGGATTCGCCGCAAGAAATGCCGTCATCATCCCGGAAAGCTGACATCCTGTTCCGGTGATCCTCCCCATCTCCGGGCGTCCGTTCCGGATCACAAAACATTTCTCACCATCACTTACCAGATCAATTCCGCCGGTCACTGCGATCACAGCCCCCGTCCGTCTGGAAAAATCCTTGATAAACGGAATCATTTTCCCAAGATTCTGCTCGGTCAGTGTATCTGCCACATCCGCATCCACACCGCTCGTCGTCCCATGACCTGCTGCCAGTGTCTTAATCTCGGAAATATTTCCCCGAATCACATCAAACTGAACTTCCCGGATCAGATTCAGTGCCGCCTCTGTTCGGAACGAACTCGATCCTGCTCCGACCGGATCTAACAACACTTTATGATATAGCTCATTGGATTTTTTCCCGGCTTTTTGCATACTTTCAATCTTGCGCGGATTTAACATTCCCATGTTGATATTCAGACCCTGACAGATGGATGTAATCTCTTCAATATCTGTCGGCTCATCCGACATGATCGGACTTCCACCGCAGGCAAGAACTATATTCGCCACATCATTGATCGTCACATAGTTGGTGATATTGTGTATCAATGGTGCTTTTTTTCGTACTTCATCCAGATATTTTCCAATCATCCTTTTCCTCCGGTAAATCATATTATTTCTTATATCTTGAAAATTGTCTCTATAATTATAAAAAGACAGATATCTGTCTGCCTTTCTTCTTTTCACTATTTCTTATTATACTCTTGATTTTCTGAAATGCAATCTGCATTTACCTGAAACATATGTCATTTCCCTTCTCGTGTTACTGTTCACAGTACCTGTGACCGGCAGATCTATAAAAAACTTCTCTCAACTATGAGAAACACGCTCCGCGAGTTTCTCAAATTATCACGGCAGTCGCCAAGGTCTCGGCACGGACTTTGACTCGTTGCTCACGTAAATAAGAAGCCGGGACAGATGCTTCTTCACATCCGCCCCGGCTTCTTATTCACATGTTCACATAGATTTCAATATTCTATTTGCTTCCTTCTGCCTTCTTGCTCATCTGTGGTTTTACGATGAAGAGTACCAGGAGAAGTCCGATTATTAATACAACTGCTGCTGTCCAGAATACTGATTTAACACCACTTTGAATCAAAGCTACGTTTGTAGGATCTGCTGCCGTACTTGCGTTATATGCTACTGCAAATACTGCTGCTGCAATTGTTCCTGCAAGAGAGTTTGCAAAGTTTACAAGTGAGGTTCCAACTCCCATATCTTCCGGAGCTAACATGCCCTGTGCTGTAGGTGTAATAGATACGGCACGAAAACTTTCTGCAATACCTGTAATCGCCAAAGCTACGAAGTAAATCATGATTGAAGCACCTGAATTTGTCATTGCTCCCATCACTGCCATCGGAATAGCTACCAAACCTGTAGCAATTACCATAGCTTTCCATGCATTGGCTGCTTTCTTTCCAACCCAGGCACCTGCGATGGTCGGAAGAATAATAGTAATAATTGTACGTGGCATCTGAAGAGCTCCTGCGGCACTTGTAGGTGCTCCCATTACCTGCATTGCGCCAATCGGTGCATATACGTTCATAGCGTTCTGATAGAAATAGCAGATAAATCCAACAATAAGAAGAATTGTGTAATTCTTGTTCTTAAATAATTTCATCGGGATCAGCGGTTCGCTTGCTTTGTTTTCAATCTTAACAAGTGCAATAAGAGCGATGATACCGATTACGAATCCAGCGATGATTGCCGGGCTTGTCCATCCTACAGATGATCCAAAGTTCAGTGCAAGAAGGATACCGCAAAGTGCAATAATCAGTGCGATCATACCTGGAACATCAATCGTAACTTTTCCTTCTCTTTTCTGATTCGGCATATTCATTCCGATCAGGACAATACCAATGATCAGCGGAATTGCCGGCATAATGATTGCAACTGTAAGCATTCCCATATCTGTTAAGATACCAGCGATGATACTTCCGCCAAATCCACCTACAGCGATTGCTGTTGCGAGCATACCCATAGCTTTTGGTACATCTTTTCTTTCATTGATAAGTCCTGCAATAATATAAGGAGCTGCTGTAAATGCGCCCTGCGCAAGGCTGACAACCAGTCTGAGGATCATCAGTGGAATCAGAGATCTGACAAATGCAAATCCAAAACCTGCAATTGCACAGATAATTCCAGGAATCACTACAATGTTTCTTCTACCAATAAGGTCGCCTAATTTTCCTCCGATCGGAGTCATAATCGATACACCGATCGCACCTACGATAGAGAAGAGTCCTACATATCCCATCGCATCAACGTTTTTAAGGATAGGTGCTGTTAACGTTGCAAATACCAGTCCATACATTGCTACGGAAAGCATCATGCAGATACATCCGATCTGAACCAAGTTTTTCTTTGCCTTCGGAAGCGGAATCGCAACCTGTGGCTGTGCCTGAGCCTGCTGTTCTTTACTCATATTCTTTTCCTCCTGTTCCTAAAGAAACCTTTACTCTCTATTTGTTATTTTTAAGCCACTGTGAAGCGCAATGTGCAAGACAAGCTGCTCCGATCGGGCAAACATCCTCATTAAACTGTGCTTTCGGATGATGTGCCGGATACTGTCCTCTTTCATCCAGATATCCTGCTGACAGATACATAAATGTACTTGGAACCTTTTCAGCGATCACTGCGAAATCTTCAGAAGCACTTGCAGAAATTCCCGGATATGGTGTAAGTCCCGGAATTCCAAGCTCCTGCATATATCCAACCACTTCATCGGTAAGCTTCGGATTGCAGATCAGCGGAGGAACTTCTGAGATCATCTCAATATCAACGGTTCCGTTATATACAGCTGCTGTCTTTTCAGCGACTTCTTTCATTCTGCGAACCAGAAGTTCTCTTGCTTCCGGCTTGTTGGTGCGGATCGTTCCCTGGAGAACAGCCGTCTCAGGAATGATGTTTGCTGCAGTTCCGCCTGCAAACTGTCCGATTGTAAGTACGCAGGAATGGGTCGGATCACTTTCTCTCGCGATCAGTTCCTGCAATGCAAGATGGATATGAACTCCGATGTTGATCGGGTCAACTCCTACATGTGGATAAGCACCATGGGATCCTTTTCCATGGATAGTGATCTTAAATCCATCTACAGAATACATCATCGTATCCTTATCGTTGTACATAAAAAGTCCGATCGGCATTTTTCCCGGTGATACATGGTATGCAAGTGCTGCATCAACCGGAGGATTCTCAAGAATACCATTCTCGATCATATTCTTGCTTCCTTCAAAAGTTTCTTCTGCCGGCTGGAACATGAATTTGATAGTTCCTTCCAGTGTATCTTCTTTTTCTTTCAGCATCTTTGCTGCTGTAAGAAGCATTGCGGCATGGAAATCATGTCCGCATGCATGTGCTTCTTTTCCTGTAGGACATGCAAATTCTTCTCCGCTTTCTTCCGGCATCGGAAGTGCATCCATATCTGCTCTCAGAAGAAGAACCTTTCCCCCTTTGCCGAGTGTAGCTGTTACCCCGTAGCCACAATCCTTCGGCTCAAGTCCGTATTCTGTCAGCTTTTCCATAACATAAGCTTTGGTCTTTGGAAGATCCAGACCAGTTTCAGCATTTTTGTGGATGTGTCTGCGGTTTGCAATTGTTTCATCCTTTAATTCCAATGCTCTTTCATAGTAATTCATACTAAGCCCTCCTTTAACTTTGTTCCTGCCATTTACATTAAAAATACTGTTCTACTTTTAGAATATTTACAGAATATTTTTATTTGTTTTTGGAACATTTACAGAATAGTTATCATGATTACATAATACCAACTTCTAAAATTTTAGTCAATAATATTACAGAATATTCTTGATTTTCGTTGTTTTTACCTATTTAATCGTTATTTTTTTAATTTTCAGAATATTATGGTTGATTTATGGAAGATAATTTTATATGATACTTTTTGAGAGGTGAATGAAAATGAGAAGAAAAATTGTGGCTATTACCAGCCAGTACTTAAAGGAACCTGTCTCGCAGATCGTCTCAGAACTAAAACTAAACTGCGACATCCAGGTGGTTTCCTACAACAAATTTGACACAATATCAGAAGTTTACGATTCTTACGCCGGGGACACTGACGGATTTCTTATCAGTGGTAAGATCGCAAAAGCTGCCATTGAGTCAACTGCGCACGCTTATAACCGTCCGATTGTATCCTTTGAAATTGATACAGCCGGTCTGTACCGTGCTCTTTTGAATCTGCTGATTTCCAACCGGGATCTGGATATGGACCGGATTATTCTGGATTTCCTGATTCCGATCGACGGCGGCTGTACTGCAACCGCTTTCCTTAAGGAGCTGGACATTGATACAGTTCCACCGCATATTAACAACTGGACCAAGGCACTGACCCGCACCAGTATCAGTACGATTGAAAATCATGTCCTTTCAGAGCTGATCCGTATGTGGAACAACAATGAAATGGATATGGTTCTCTGTCAGTACAGTAATATCCTGCCGGAGCTTCGTGCGCACGGGATCCCGACAATCTATCCTCTGCCAAGTGTCAGCCATATCCGGGATCTTGCAAATGAACTTCTGTCCACGATCGAGCTGGAGCACATGCGTTCCAACCTTCCGGTTATCATCAATATATCTCCCCGTAGTTCGACAGATAACACACCGGAAAATATCCAGCAGATCTATGTTTGTATGGAAGATTTCTTTAAAAAGAATCTGATGAATTGTATCCCTCAGGAAGTGGATAATCACTGCAGTGCCTTGACCACTGTGGAAATGCTGCAACATATTACGCACAATAACAAGGTCTGCGAACTGAATGAATTTCTCACCGACAAACTGCATTTTGAATGTGCTGTAGGATACGGAATCGGGGCAAATTTTGACAATGCGATCCGTAATTCCGTAAATGCCCGCAAAGAGGCTGTTCAGTTTGGAAAAAGTTTTATCCAGAATGAAAACGGGGATATGATCGGACCTCTTGGTTCATCCGACCGGAGAGTAATCCAGAATCAGTATGTGCAGAATCTTGGAAAGATTGCAAAGCAGTGTAATCTTTCACCGGTTACGATCAAGAAAGTCCTTGCCAGTACGCATGCTGCCGGATCAAATAAGATTACAACGCATGAGCTTGCCGAGAGGATGGGAAGTACAGTGAGAAATGCGAACCGGATCATTCAAAATTTGGAAAATGGTGGAGTTGCGAGGCTCGCATATACGCAGACGACCAATGCGAAGGGACGGCCGGTTAAGGTGTATGAGTTGGATTTTAATTTCTAAAGATATTTTTAAGTATGCAAATTTATAGGTTGTGACGGCAACGAAGCAAAATAATTCCCCTCAGATTCTTTGTGCAAACCATTCCGATGAACCGCTTAGAGCGGGAATCGTGTTCAGCAGAAGCTTCCACGATTCCTGCGTTTCATCTCCATTGCACAAAAATTGAATCTGAGGGGAATTATTTTGCTTCGTTGCCGCTTACATTTATTGGTTGCAGATCTACTTATTGTTTCAACTTGTTATCTTATTTTTTCCGTAAATGCAAAGATCATAAATATTATTATTTTTGATGACTGCTTTTTTCATTGTGCCTTCAAGTATAAAGTTGTTCTTTTCCAGTACTTTTCTGGAGGCAATATTAGGTTCGTATACCAGCCCTGTGATTCGGATGATGTCTAATTTTTCAAAAGCTGTTTCACAGATTTGTCTTACTGCTTCTGTCATGATTCCTTTTGAGTATTCTTCTGGTAATAAATAATATCCTATTTCAGCATCTTTTCGATAGACATCTTCTTTTTGTTCAACTGATATTGTTCCTATTATTTTGCCATCAACAATAATTTCTCGAAATATACCCGTTTTTCCCTCATTTTCTTTTACCACATTTAACCACCATTCCGCTGATTCATTTGTATATGGATTTGGTAATCTATCTGATAAATAGTTTCTATCTATAGTATTACATATTCTTATAAGGGATTCTTTATCTTCAATACTCCATTTTTTTAATTCAATTTTCATTTTCCACACCTCACTCATACTTTACATTTCTATATATCATAGCATTAGAAAATGATACTGTCATTCTTTTTTGTATTTTATTCAAGAAACTTTTATTCAAGAAACACTTATTAGCGTATAAAAAAACCTCCCGGAACTGCTTCCGAGAGGGCTTTACAGGGGATGACAGAATCGAACTGCCGCTAAGAGTTTTGGAGACTCCTGTCATACCATTTGACCAATCCCCTATTTGATTTTATGATCTAAAAAAGACCACTTGTTATTTATAGCACAGTGGTCTTTTTTTGTCAATGAATTATTTTAGTTTTTCGCATTTTTTCGCATTTTGACGGATTTCATTAAGATGCAGGATTCTCTGGTTGCGGCTTCCGCGGAATTCCAGGGTGAGATCTTTTTCGGCTTCGATGAATTCGCCGTCCACGAGGGTGTCGATGCAATCGAGCATCTGATCCGTGTATTCGGTGTAGACTTTTCCGCCGGGGATGAGATCTACATCATAGAGGTATCCGGTGTAGCACCAGACATTTTTCTCCGGGTAGCTTTCTTTGATCTTTTGCAGGAGTCCTGCGAGTTCTTTCTGGTTCTCTGGCTCGAAGGGTTCGCCGCCGAGGAGGGAAAATCCCTGGATATATGCCGGTTTGAGTGCTTCGAGGATCTGTGCTTCAACTTCTTTGGTGTATGGATTGCCGTAATTGAAATCCCAGGTTTCGGAATTGAAGCATCCTTTGCAGTGATGTCGGCATCCGGACACAAAAAGGCTGACCCTGACGCCGGTTCCATTTGCGATATCGTAATTTTTGATTGTTCCGTAATTCATATCTTCATACTTTCCTTTTTCTCATCATGGCAGGACTACTCTGCTGTCCATTCTTACTCTTCTTACAATTATAGCAAATCACGCCCGAAAATCAACTATTATTGTCCTCCGGTAAAGCACGACTCCAACCACTCCGGCGGTCTTTGGACTCCTCCAAACGCTGTAATCAGTGCTGCTACGATCTGACCACATACGGTCTCCCAGGCAGCTGTTTTCTTGCAAAAATAATATTAGCGTTTTACAGCCAGATCCATTATACTATACTTATAAACACCCAAAATGTAAAAGGCAGATCAAGCCAATGGTAGGAAAACTATTTTAACTGCCCCCACAAGCAAAGGAGGGATTCTCATGACGAAAAAAGCAACACCAAAAATTTATTTTATTCTGTTACTTTTGTTTATTCTGCTTACTGGCTGCTCAGGCAAAAAGGCATCTGAATCAGCCGTAAATCCGGAAGCCGAAGCAGTAATCAATGCAATGTTTACCGCGCCAAATGAAGAATTATACTCTCCGGATGCTTCTACCGTAATCGGTGAAAATAATGATGCAAATTCTGATGATGCTTTCGCCAATTCTGAGAAAATTCTTGAGAACTGGAACAAGCTTGTAGGAAAATATTTTGAAAGCAGTCGATTAGAATATTTTGTTTCAACCTATGGTCAGACCTATCTGTCAGAGGCAGCTGTTAATAATACCAAAATAGCTGTAAAAGATATTTCGCTTGACTCCAAAACAGATGATTCCGAAACTGTTCTTGTGACTTTTTCGGTCGATAAGAAAGAAATAGTCCAAAAGATATATTTTTCTTATGACCAGGATGGTTTGATCAAAGACGTTTATCCACTTAACTTTAAATAACTTGTCCTAAATAAAAGACACGGCTTCTTTGAACGAAAGCCGTGTCCTTTATTATATCTTCTCACTTTTTTTCAAAAATATTTCCATCCTTACAGATGCAACACCCTGTCCTTAATCTCCTGGGTTCTTCCCTGATTCCAGAACTGGGTTCCGATATATCCGCAGGTTCTTCTCGCCACAAAAAGCTTGTCCTGGTCACGGTTGCCACAGTTCGGGCATTCCCATACCAGCTTTCCGGTCTCGTCCTCGATGATCTTGATCTCTCCGTCATAACCGCAGACTTCGCAGAAATCACTCTTGGTATTCAACTCTGCATACATGATATTCTCATAAATGTACTGTAATACGGAAAGCACTGCCGGAATATTGGTCTGCATATTCGGCACTTCGATATAGCTGATCGCCCCGCCCGGTGAAAGCTTCTGAAATTCCGATTCAAATTTCAGCTTACTGAATGCATCGATCTCTTCGGTAACATGTACATGATAGCTGTTCGTAATATAGTTCTTATCTGTAACGCCCGGAATGATTCCGAAACGCTTCTGCAGACATTTTGCGAACTTGTATGTGGTAGATTCCATCGGTGTTCCGTATACGGAATAGCTGATATTTTCTGCCTCTTTCCATTCTTTACATTTATCGTTCAGACGCTGCATAACTGACAGTGCAAATGGCTTTGCTTCCGGATCTGTATGGGATTTGCCAAGCATCCGCATACACATCTCATAAAGTCCCGCATAGCCAAGGGAAATGGTTGAATATCCATCAAATAACAGCTTGTCGATGGTCTCTCCCTTTTTCAGACGGGCAAGCGCCCCGTTCTGCCACAGGATCGGTGCAACATCTGAAACGGTTCCGAGAAGGCGTTCGTGTCTGCATCTGAGTGCTCTGTGACAAAGCTCCAGTCTCTCGTCCAGAATCTCCCAGAAACGTTCCATATTGCCTTCTGATGAACATGCCACATCCACCAGGTTGATCGTCACAACCCCCTGGTTGAAACGTCCGTAGAACTTATGGCTTCCGTCTGCATTTCTCTGGGAATCTTCTACGGTAAGGAATGAGCGGCATCCCATGCACGGATAAACATCTCCATCTTTCAGTTCTTTCATGATCTTTGCAGAAATATAATCCGGCACCATACGCTTTGCGGTACATTTTGCAGCCAGCTCAGTCAGATACCAGTATTTGGAATCTTCGGTAATATTATCTTCATCCAGTACATAGATCAGCTTCGGAAACGCCGGTGTGATCCATACTCCCTTTTCATTCTTAACACCCTGCATACGCTGCTTCATCACTTCTTCGATGATCATCGCAAGGTCATCCCTGGTTCTTCCTTCCGGGACCTCATCCAGATACATGAAAACAGTTACGAAAGGTGCCTGTCCATTACAGGTCATCAGTGTGATCAGCTGATACTGGATTGTCTGGATTCCGCTCTGTACTTCGGTACGAAGCCTTCTCTCTGTGATCTTGTCGATGATCGCATCATCCAGAACCTCTCCGGATTCCATTCTTTCTTCAATGACACTCTTGCGGAGCTTCTGACGGCTTACATCTACGAATGGTGCAAGATGTGACAGAGTAAATGACTGTCCGCCATACTGGTTACTTGCAACCTGTGCAACGATCTGTGTGGTCACATTACACGCGGTAAAGAAACTATGTGGTTTCTCGATCATCGTCTCACTGATGACAGTTCCGTTCTGGAGCATATCCTCCAGGTTGATCAGATCACAGTTGTGCTCTTTCTGTGCAAAATAGTCCATATCATGAAAATGAATGATTCCTTCTTCGTGTGCACGGACGATTTCTTCCGGAAGAAGGACTCTCCTGGTAAGGTCCTTGCTGACCTCTCCTGCCATGTAATCTCTCTGTGTAGAATTGATCACAGGATTCTTATTGGAGTTCTCCTGCTTTACTTCCTCGTTCATATGATCGATCAATGCAAGGATTCCGTTATCCGTTGTATTCGACTTTCTGGTTAATTCTCTCTTATAGCGATAGCGGACATACTTCTGGGCAACCTCATAACCACGCATCTCCATAATGCCGGTCTCAACCATATCCTGGATGTCCTCCACATTCACTGCATGCGTAAATTCCTCTGCCTGCTGTGCAATCTTCTCCGCAATTGCAATGATCTGAAAGTCATTCATCTTGTGGATGTTCTCAACCTCTTCATTCGCTTTTTTGATCGCATTCACAATCTTCTCCAGCCGGAAGTCTACTTCCTCACCGTTTCTTTTGATTACTCTCGTTTTTACTTCCAAACCCATCCCAACTTTCTCCTAACTTTGTTCCATCGCTCTACAAAATATAGTGTCACTTTTAAGTTTCTCCACTATATTTTGCGCTCTGTAGTATATGATACCCCATATTCATGAAAATGAAAAGGGGGATTTTTGTTTTTTTTATGTTATTTTTTTATCTTGCCATTTTCCAGATTCGGTCTTAAAAATTCTTCCTTTGCATACTCCCAGATTGCTTCTGAGCCCTTTGCCGTATTCTGGTTACGGTTCAGGATCTGTTCAATATGAACATCATGTTCCTCCCATGCTTTGCCGTCTGTAGCCGCATTTAACATGATCGGCTGGATATTGTCCATCGTCCGGGCAAACCTCGACTCAGCAGTCTCCTGTGCCTCAAATTCCTCCCAGAGCGTCCGAAATTCCTTTCCCTGCTTTACCGGAAGAAGTCCGAAAATCCGGTCCGCAGCCTTCACTTCCCGTTCCTTCTGCGTCTTCTTCGCATCCTCATCATAGGCATAGGTATCCCCTGCATCAATTTCTACAATATCATGGATCAAAAGCATCGTTACTGTCTTAAGAACATCAATCTTCTCATTGGAATATCCCGCAAGCAGAACCGTCATGATCGCCATATGCCACGCATGCTCCGCGTCATTCTCCTTACGCACCCCATCCGTCAGATATGTCTGCCTCCCAATAAATTTTTCCTTGTCAATCTCCCGAAAGAAATTAAATAATTGCGTAAGCTCCTCTTTTTCCACGTTTTTGCTCCTTCTATGATGAAATACACTCTATTTGAACACCTCAAAATCCTGTTTCTCAGTACACGCACACTGTTATATATTCTACCACAAACTACCCTGTATCGGAACTTTTATTTTGTAAAAGATTGTACCATTTTTCCCAATAAATTTTGTCAAAAATTCCATCTGGACAAATTCGCTTTTTTGTACTCTCAAACTCATCCCACCATCATCCTAATCCTATCCAACAAACTTATTCCCCTTCCGACCTGACAATCTTACAGCCCTCTCCAATAAATTCACGTCCTCACCGCATCCATTTCTCCCCAAATAAATTTATCCTTCCAAACCAACTAATAAACTTCTTTGCTTCATCCTTCCGCCAGCACCTTTGAGTGACAAATTTTTAAAAAGAGAATGCTTCCATTCAACTTGTTGTGCAATGGAGATGAAACTCAAAAATTGTGGAAGCCTCTGCTGACACAATTTTCGCTTTCAGAGGTTCATCGAAATGGTTTGCACAACCTGAATGGAAGCATTCTCTTTTTAAAAATTTGTCTACACAACTTACATTTCCGGATACATGATGCTAAAAAGCGCGCAACCCTTATCAGATTACGCGCTTCCACATAAATTTGTTTCCTGTTTACCATTCTTTTCGCTTTGACACCTTCAACCGGTTCATCGCCCTCGAAAGCGAAGCCTGTGTCCGGTAATATTCCTGTATACTCTGTTTCTGGCGAAGCCTTTCTTCTGCATACTCCTTCTGCTCCTGGGCATGTCTTGCATCAATGTCTTCCGGTTTTTCCGCTGTCTGCACCAGCATGGTCACACGGTTGTTAACAATCTCAAGAAAACCGGTTCCCACAGCGACATCTACCCATTCGCCTTCTTCAAACTGAAGTTTTGTATCACCGATTGCAACAGCGATCACCATATTTTCATGATGAGGAAGGATCTCCATTCCACCGCCGTCCGGTACCGGCACGATCATCTTTCTGCAGCGTCCTTCATAGAATACCCGGTCACTGGAAATGATTTTAAGTCCAAATGTATCCATATCCGGCACCTCTATTCTGCTTTTTCAGCCTTTGCCTTCTCGATGACTTCATCAATCGTTCCTACATTGAAGAATGCATTCTCCGGATACTCATCCATTTCTCCGTCGAGGATCATTTTAAATCCACGGATCGTCTCTTTCAGAGGTACATATTTTCCCGGAACTCCGGTAAATGTCTCTGCAACGAAGAATGGCTGGGAGAGGAATTTCTGAATCTTTCTTGCTCTCATAACCGTTGCCTTGTCTTCATCGGAAAGCTCTTCCATACCAAGAATTGCGATGATATCCTGCAGCTCTTTGTATTTCTGCAGAACCTCTGTTACACGGTTTGCAACTTCATAATGCTCTTCTCCGACAATATCCGCCTCCAGAATACGGGAGTTAGATTCCAGTGGATCAACTGCCGGGTAAATTCCCTGTTCAACAACCTTACGGGAGAGTACGGTTGTTGCATCCAGATGAGCAAATGTAGTTGCCGGAGCCGGGTCTGTAAGGTCATCGGCAGGTACATAAACAGCCTGTACGGATGTGACAGAACCATTCTTTGTAGATGCGATCCTCTCCTGCAGTTCACCCATTTCAGTTGCCAGTGTCGGCTGATAACCTACGGCTGATGGCATACGTCCAAGAAGTGCGGATACTTCGGAACCTGCCTGTGTAAAACGGAAAATATTATCAATGAAAAGAAGCACATTCTGATGTTCTTTATCACGGAAATATTCAGCCATCGTAAGTCCTGTCTCAGCGACACGCATACGTGCTCCAGGTGGTTCATTCATCTGACCAAACACTAAGGCTGTCTTATCCAGAACTCCGGATGCTTTCATTTCTGTCCAGAGGTCATTACCTTCACGGGAACGTTCTCCAACACCGGTAAAGATGGAATATCCGCCGTGCTCTGTGGCTACGTTACGGATCAGTTCCTGGATCAGTACAGTCTTACCTACACCGGCACCACCGAACAGACCGATCTTACCACCCTTTGCATAAGGTGCAAGCAGGTCGATAACCTTGATCCCTGTTTCCAGGATTTCTACAACCGGACTCTGGTCTTCAAATGACGGCGGATCTCTGTGGATCACCCAGTGTTCGGTATCTTCTTTTATTTCTTCACCATTATCGATGGTCTCTCCAAGTACGTTGAACAGACGTCCAAGTGTCTGCTCTCCAACCGGTACTTTAATTCCAGAACCGGTAGCGGTTACTTCCATGTCCTTGCAAAGGCCTTCACTTGCTGCCAGCATCAGACAACGAACCTCATCATTTCCCAGATGCTGCGCAACTTCCATAATACAGGTTTTTCCGTTGTTCTCCACCTGCAGGGCATCTTTGATACGCGGCAGATTTCCGTCCTCAAATACAACGTCAACAACTGGTCCCATGACCTGTACAATACGTCCTTTATTCATACCTGTTTTCACTTCCTTTTCCGTTTCTGGGCTTTGGCACCTGCACAAACCTCAGTAATTTCCTGTGTGATCGCAGCCTGCCTTGCCCTGTTATATATAATAGAAAGATCTTTAATGATTTCCTGCGCGCTGTCTGTTGCTGATTGCATTGCTGTCATTCGCGCATTATGTTCACTTGCATATGCCTCTACCAGACATCCATAGATCATACCAACCACATAGTTCGGTACGATACTGTCCAGAACTGCTTCAGCTGATGGATAAAGTGCGATCGCTTCACGATGGATATTGATCGGCATCTTCATCTCATTGAAAGAAGATCTTTCAAGTGGAAGGATCTTCATCTTCTCAACCATTGTCAGCATGGAATTTTCCATTCGGGTATAAACGATATATACCTCATCCAGCTCACCCTCGCGGAACTGTGAAAAGATCTCTTCTGCAATATCTCTCGCTCTATGCATTGTAGGTTTCTGAACTGTATAGAGAAAATTCGTATCAATTTTCACACCTTTATTCGCATAATAATGTCTTCCAAGTTCACCGACCACGAATAATTTATGTTCCCCGGGCTCTTTCAGCAGCTCATCCTCTACTTTTACAATATTATGATTATACGCTCCAGCAAGTCCTTTATCTGCAGTAATAACGATTGAACCTATTTTTCGTTTCTCTTTCGGAATCTCTTCTCTCTTATCAAAATAGAGATGTTCGATTTCCGGTATATGACGCAGGATTCTGGAAATCTCTCCCTGCAGTCCGTAAAAATACGGTTCTGACTCTGCCAGCTTTTTCTTCGCCTGTCTCATCTTGGTAGATGAGATCATATACATGGCGTTTGTGATCTTCATTGTATCTTTTACACTGTTGATCCGAGTCTGTATTTCTCTGATATTTGCCATATTAACACCTGCTGTCTTTGAATTCCTTCGCTACTTCCACGATCTTTGCAGCCAGTTCATCGGACAGAGCCTTTGTCTGCTCAATCTCTTCACTGATTTCCGGATGAACTGTTGCAAAATAATTCAGCATATCCATCTGGAATTTCTTGACTTCTTTTGTATCAATACCGAGCAGTACTTTATTTCTTGCTGCACATAAGGTAATGACCATCTCATGCATGGACATTGGATGTCCAAGTGGCTGTTTCAGAAGTTCCATCAGACCGGATCCATATTCCAGCTGTTCCTTTGTTGCTGCATCCAGATCGGAACTGAACTGTGTAAAGACTTCCATCTCACGATACTGTGCAAGATCGATACGGATACTTCCGGCTGCCTTCTTCATTGCCTTTGTCTGTGCTGCACCACCAACACGGGATACGGAAAGACCTACGTTAACCGCCGGTCTCATTCCTGAGAAGAACAGATCACTTTCCAGGAAGATCTGTCCGTCTGTAATGGAAATGACGTTGGTCGGAATGTATGCAGATACATCTCCTGCCTGTGTCTCGATGATCGGAAGTGCTGTGATCGAACCGCCTCCCATTTCATCACTTAAACGGCTTGATCTCTCAAGCAGTCTTGAATGAAGATAGAAAACATCTCCGGGATAAGCTTCACGTCCCGGTGAACGTCCAAGAAGCAGGGACAGCGCACGGTATGCAACTGCGTGCTTTGAAAGATCATCGTAAACGATCAGGACATCTTTTCCTTTGTGCATGAAATGTTCTGCAATAGCGGTTCCTGCATAAGGTGCAATATACTGAAGCGGTGCACAGTCACTTGCTGTTGATGCTACTACGATGGTGTAATCCATTGCGCCGCCGTTTTTAAAGGTATTGACAACCTTTGCGATCGTTGATGCTTTCTGACCGATCGCTACATAGATACAGATGACATCCTTGCCCTTCTGATTCAAAATCGTGTCTGTAGCAATGGAAGTCTTTCCTGTCTGACGGTCTCCGATGATCAACTCTCTCTGTCCACGTCCAATCGGGAACATAGAATCGATAGAAAGGATTCCTGTTTCCATTGGAACGCTGACGGATTTACGGTCTACAATTCCAGGTGCTTCATTTTCAATCGGTCTGTAATCTTCTGCTTCGATTTCTCCGGCTCCATCAATCGGAGCTCCAAGTGCATTTACGACACGTCCGATAAATTTATCGCCAACCGGTACTCCGGCTTTCTTTTTGGTACGCATTACTTTCGTACCTTCTTTAATATCAACATCTGATCCGAACAAAATACAGCCGATGGTGTCTTTCTGAATATCCTGAACCATACCTTTCAGTCCATTTTCAAATGTCACGATTTCTCCGTACATTGCATGTTCTATTCCATAGATATTTGCAATTCCGTCACCGACAGAGACAACCGTTCCAACCTCGCTGTCTTTACTGATCTGATCAAAATTCTCTATTTCATTTTTCAGAATAGAAATAATTTCTTCTGAACTTATTGAACTCACCTTGTTCACCTCCAGGTCAATTTTTGCTCCAATCTCGATAATCTTCCTTTCAGACTCCAGTCATATTCATCATCACCGGTCTTTAAGATAAATCCGCCAAGTAATGCCGGATCTTTGACTATCTCGATCTTCACATCTGTCTTATGGTACTTCTCGCAAAGAAATTCTCTGATTTTCTCAAGCCGCTTTTCATCTGGTGCTTCCACGCAGGTAAGCGTTGCCATCTGGATCCCTTCCTGCTTCTTGCTATATTTGTCATACGCAAAAAGGATCTGGGCGATTTCGCTCATTCGCTGATTACGGCATACAACTTTGAGAAAATTTCTTATCTCCTGCGGAAAAATCCTGTCTATCGAACTTAATTTCTCCTGCATCGGTACCACCGGACTTGCAAATGTTTCTTCAAGAACCGGTACTTCTTCAAAAAGCTTTTCTGTCTGTTTTACTGCTTCTTTTGGAATCTCAAGTTCATATAAAACACGTGCATACTGTTTTGCCGAAGGGCTACAGCAATACTCTTTATTTAACCTCTTCATTGACATGAGCATCACCTGCACCTTTCAGAAACTGATCATATATATCCTGATTTCCTTTTGTGTCATCCACAATCTTACGTGCTGCCTGCATTGCCAGTCCTGCGATCTCACTTTGCAGATCATTCATGGTCTGTTTGCGTTCATTTTCAATCGTCTCTCTGGCATCTTTCAGGATTCCTACGGCTTCCGTATTGGCTTCCTGAAGGATACGCTCTGATTCTCCGGCTGCAGTTTTCTTAGCTTTTTCCACGATCTGAATGGATTCTGCCTTTGCTCCTTCCAGAGCCTTTTCGTATTCCGCTTTCAGTCTGGCAGCTTCTTCCTGACTATCACTGGCATTCTTCAGTCCGTCAGCGATCAGTTTTTCACGTTTTTCCATTATTCCCATTACCGGCTTGAATAAGAATTTTTTCAGCAAAAGATAAAAGACAATCAGGTTGATGATCGTAAAGAGAAGGCTTACATTAAACTGTATCACCTGTCCCACCTGCCTTTCTTTATTTTACTTTTCTTATTTCAGCATTAAGATGATAAGAAGTCCGATAATGAAACCATAAATAGCTGTTGCCTCTGCAAGTGCACAACCAAGGATCAGGTTCTTGCTGATCTTGCTTTCTGCTTCTGGCTGTCTTGCGATTGCATCTACTGCTTTACCTGTTGCAAGGCTGATTCCAAGTCCTGCTCCTAAACCTGTTAAAACTGCTACTGCTGCTCCAATTGCTACTAACATAATCTTGATCTCCTTTTTTCTTATAGATTTTTGTTTTTTCTGTTATTTTTGGGTTATTCCTGCTCCTCATTCATGAAAAGTGCTGTCAGGAATACGAATACATATGCCTGCAGGAATCCATCGAAAATATCAAAGTAAAAACTAAATGGTATCGGGATAAGAACCGGAGCCACTGCTTTTAAAAGCTCCATGATAACAAACGCTCCCAATACATTACCGAACAGACGCATGCAAAGTGATAATGGTCTGATCACAATCTCCAGAACCATAATTGGTGCTACGAATGGTACCGGCTTTGCAAAATGCGCCGCCCAGTGTTTAAATCCATTCTTCCGGATTCCGGAAAATTCAATCAGGCACATACTCATGATCGCAAGTGCTGCTGTTACATTGAGGTCTTTTGTCGGTGACTTAAATCCGAACAGACCAATGATATTGGCTATCCCAATATAGATAAGCACTGTAATCAGATACGGAATATATTTCCTGTTTTCTTTTCCCATGATGTCTTCAAAGAAGTCCAGTCCTTTTCCTATTGCGGATTCCAATAAAAGCTGAACCTTCCCCGGATTTTCGACACTTAAGTTCCGGACAAATATGATACAAAGTCCTACAATAACCGCCATGATGATCCAGGTAACTACAACCGACTCTTTTACCGGTATCCCACCGAACAGCGGAATGGTAAAAACGGTCTCACAGTTCAGCTCTTCTAACAGAGTCTCTGTTAAATGTTCCGTATCGCTCCCTCCCTTTCTTTTTATTCTTATTTATAGTGATTTTTAGAGTGTCCTCTAAAAGTCATGCTTATATTACGCTCACACTTTTTCTTTGTCAATATTTTCAGCTTTTGTAGATTGTACAGTAAAAAAACCAATTTTTTTATCTATTTTCACCATTTCTATCGGTTTTTCTTTTGCTTTCTTTAGCTGTTTTCACTTCCATTTTTTGACACTTTTTTTAGTTTGTAGCATTTGAGATTCCTTTTTGACGGATTTTATGCTTTTGTACGATTAAATTTTTGGCGTTTTTTCACAATTATTTTCTTTTGTTTTTATGCACTCTGTATAGTAACTATGTCGATTATATATATCTGGAGGGATGATTATTTTGTTTTGGGAAGTGAAGAATTGATTTGAACTTGCGGAAGTTAAAATGAATCCCTTTCTCCTGGATCTTAGGTTGATTGAGAATTGTGGAAACCCAAATTAGATCAATATATTTTGCTTATAATGTTGATTGGAATCTGCGGATATCAAAATTAGATCAATGTATTTTGCTTAGAATGTTGATTAGAATCTGCGGATATCAAAATTAGATCAATGTATTTTGCTTAGAATGTTGATTAGAATCTGCGGATATTTAAAATAGATCAAGGATTCCAACCTATATTATTGATTAAAATCTGTAGAACTCTAAAATGAGTCAATGATTCCAACCAATATAGTTGATTGAAATCTATAGAAATCTAAACCAGGTCAAAGATTTCAACAAATAACGTTGATTAGAAATTGCAGAAATCTAAAATAGATCAACAACAAGCTGCACTTGGTCCATTAGATACGAAAAAAGGACCCAAACTGAGTCCTTCAAATTACAGGGGATGACAGAATCGAACTGCCGCTAAGAGTTTTGGAGACTCCTGTCATACCATTTGACCAATCCCCTATATGAAATTGTTGATTGCTGAAGCAACCATGAACTATAATAGCACAATGGCTGCTTCCTGTCAATCATTTATTCAATATTTCCTTTGCGCAACTTTGCGCATAATTTCTTCGCGTAGGTCTCACTTACAGATTGCCCCTGCTGATCTGATCGATCTTTGTCAGCTCTTCCCGGGTGAACTTCATATTATGTACGATTTCCACATTCTGGATAATCTGCTCTGGTCTGGACGCTCCGATCAGCACACTGGTCACATCCTCATCTTTCAGGATCCAGCTCAGTGCCATCTGTGCAAGAGACTGTCCTCTCTCATCTGCCAGTTTGTTCAGTGCCTCAATCTGTGCCAGCTTTTCTGCCGTCAGCGCATCGGCATGCAGGAATCTTCCATCGGTAGCGATCCTGCTGTCTGATGGAATTCCGTGCAGATACTTGTCTGTCAGAAGCCCCTGTGCCAGCGGACTAAATGCAATGATTCCTTTGCCCATCTGGTTCGCCGTCTTTTTCAGGCCGTTCTGTTCAATCGTCCGGTCAAAAATGGAATACCGGTTCTGGTTAATGACAAACGGACATTTCAGATCTTCCAGAATCTCCGCTGCACGTACCATTGTCGGACCATCATAATTAGAAATTCCGACATAAAGTGCCTTTCCACTCTTTACGATGGAATCCAGTGCACCCATCGTTTCTTCCAGTGGAGTATTCGGATCCATTCTGTGATGATAGAAGATATCTACATAATCCAGTCCCATTCTCTTCAGGCTCTGATCAAGGCTTGCGATCAGATACTTCCTGCTTCCCCAGTTCCCGTAAGGTCCCGGCCACATATCATAGCCTGCCTTGGTACTGATGATCATCTCGTCCCTGTATGGTGCAAAATCTTCCTTTAAAATCTTTCCAAAATTCGTCTCAGCACTTCCGTATTCCGGTCCATAGTTATTCGCAAGATCAAAATGGGTGATTCCCAAATCAAATGCTGTCCTCAACATTGCCTTCATATTCTCCGGATCCGCATTGGTTCCAAAATTATGCCAGAGTCCTAAAGAAACTGCCGGCAGCAAAAGCCCACTTTTCCCACAACGGTTATATACCATGGTATCATATCTCTCAGATGATGCTGTATACATAATTCATTTCCTCCTTCATTATCTCTGAAATGAAACTTTACTATTTCTTTTACAGATTTCTCCTACCAGATATGATACCTTTTTCCTGCATAAATGTCCAGTAAATCCCGTCCTCTGCCCTTTTTTCTGCCGGAAAACGGGATTCTTTCTGTAACCGACAATCAGAAATTACATCTGTCTCAGAAGATTTACCATTTCGATTGCAGAAAGTGCACAATCATATCCCTTATTTCCACCTTTACTTCCGGCTCTTGAAATTGCCTGTTCGATATTTTCAGTCGTGATCACACCAAATAATACCGGAACGCCTGTCGCAAGACCTACCTGTGCAATTCCTTTTGACACCTCATTGCAGACATAATCATAGTGAGTTGTGTCTCCACGGATCACTGCTCCGACGCAGATCACTGCATCATACTTTCCGGACGCTGCCATTTTAGAAGCTGCTGTCGGAATCTCAAATGCTCCAGGTACCCATGCAGCCGTTATGTTTTCATCCTCCACGCCATGGCGTACCAGCCCGTCTACCGCACCACCAAGTAGTTTATTGACAATAATCTCATTAAATCTTGAAGCAACAATTCCTACTTTCATTCCTTCTGGTGCTACTACTTTTCCTTCTAATACGTTGATCTGTCTCATGTTTTTTTCCTCCTGTAATTAAAGTGTTTCTTCTATATAAATACTGTTTATTCTCTTTTTACTGAAATTTGATTTCTTTAAAGATATGTCCCATCTTTTCCTGCTTCGTCTTCATATAAAATGCATCAAATTTCTGCGGTGCTATTTCAATCGGTACTCTCTCATGGATTGCAAGCCCGAAACCGGAAAGTCCATATACCTTCTCCGGATTATTAGTAAGAAGCCGGAGTGATTTTACTCCCAGATCCGATAAAATCTGAGCCCCTACCCAGTATTCCCTGAGATCCGGTGCAAATCCCAGACGGATGTTGGCTTCCACGGTATCGTATCCCTGTTCCTGAAGTTCATACGCTTTCAGCTTGTTGATCAGACCGATTCCTCTTCCCTCCTGTCGCATATACAGAAGAACTCCTCTTCCTTCTCTCTCAATCTGCTGCATCGCCGACTGCAGCTGCTTTCCACAATCGCAGCGGAGAGATCCGAAAGTATCGCCGGTCAGGCACTCGGAATGTACACGGCACAGAACGTCTTCCCCATCACCAATCTCACCTTTCACCAGTGCCACATGATGTTCACCGGTAATGTCATTCACATACCCATAGATCTGAAATTCTCCATACTGGGTCGGCATCTTTGCACATGCTTCCCGCACGACATGTTTTTCATGGATCCTGCAGTAATCCTGCAGATCTTTGATCGTAATAAATTTCAGGTCATACTTCTTCGCCAGCTTCCAGAGATTCTCTGTCCGCATCATCGTTCCGTCCTCTTCCATGATCTCACAGCAGATTCCACATTCTTTCAATCCGGCAAGACGCATCAGATCAACCGTTGCCTCGGTATGACCATTTCTTACCAGCACACCTCCATGTCTTGCCACCAACGGAAATACATGCCCCGGTCTTCGAAGATCCTTCGGTTTCGTTCCTTCTTCTGTCAGGCTGCGCATGGTATATCCGCGCTCTTCTGCTGAAATTCCCGTTGTCGTATCCACATGGTCGACGGATACCGTAAATGCAGTCGAATGGTTATCTGTATTTTCGGAGACCATCTGTGGAAGCCCAAGCTGTCCGGCTAGCGCTGCACTCATCGGTGTGCAGATCAGCCCTTTCGCATGGCATGCCATAAAATTGATATTCTCCTGAGTTGCAAATTCCGCCGCGCAGATCATATCCCCTTCATTTTCCCGGTCCGGATCATCCGTTACCAGAACGATCCTTCCCTGGCGCAATTCTTCAAGTGCCTCTTCTACGCTATTGTATTGATACTGTTTCTCCATTTGTTACTTCCTCCTGTACGATCATAACTCATTTTTATCCTGTTCTTCTGTGTGCTCTCCATTCCAATCCAGAAATTTCTTCGCATCAAATTCCATACTCCTCTAATAATTCCATGGTAAGTCCGCTACATTTTCCTGCCTGTTCCGATGGTGTAAGAAACTTTTTAATATACTTCCCTACAATATCATTTTCCAGATTCACCCTGTCCCCAGCTTTTTTCTTCAGCAGTGTGGTTTCCTCTCCGGTATGAGGAATGACTGATACCTGAAAGCTTTTTTCACTTACTTCTGCCACGGTCAGACTGATCCCGTCAATACAGATTGAACCTTTTTCTACGATCAGTTCCAGAATCTCCGGCGTTGTCCGGATTTTTACCCATACTGCATTTTCTTCCTTTCTGAGTTCCTCAATCATTCCGGTCCCATCAATATGCCCTGCAACGATATGTCCACCGAATCTGCCATCTGCCGCCATCGCGCGTTCCAGATTCACTTTTTCACCGATCTTTGTGTCACCGAGGTTGGTTCTTCGCACCGTCTCCGCCATCACATCTGCGGTAAATCCATCCTTTTCCAGGGAAACCACCGTCAGGCAGACACCATTTACCGCAATACTGTCTCCGATCCTGGTTCCACCGAGTACTTTTTTTGCCCGGATCGCAATCTTCCCGGATGATCCAGAAAGTTGGAGTGACCGGATGGATCCGGTTTCTTCTACAATTCCTGTAAACATTTAAATTTCCTCCAAAACCTTATACTCTGCCAGAATGTCTTCTCCAACCTGCGAGATTCTCATAAGCTGTAGCTTTATGGCATCGTCTACTTTCTCAACTCCAAAGCCTTCCACCGGAGTCTTGCCGCCTCTTCCGCCAAAAATTTTCGGTGCGATAAAGGCTTTCACCTCATTTACGATACCGGATTGCAGGGCATCCTCATTTAGAGTTCCACCGCCTTCAATAAGTACACTGTCAATTCCAAGCTCTCCAAGCTTTCTCATCAGAAGCTGCAGATTGATCTCCCCCTTTTCCGAAGGAACTCTGAGAAGCACGACTCCAAGCTTTTCCAGACTGCGTTTTTTCTCTTCTAAATAAATCGCATTCCCCTTTTCACCGGCATATGCAACGATCGTCCGGTATCTCCCTGCTGTCTGGCAGATCTGACTGTCCAGCGGGATCCTGAGCATACTGTCACAGATAATTCGGACCGGACTTTTCTTTCCCTCCAGGCGCACATTCAGCATCGGATCGTCTGCCAGAACCGTTCCGATTCCTGCCATGATCCCCATGTAGTCATGGCGCATCTCATGTACCAGACTTCTTGCTTCCTCACCGGATATCCATTTTGATGCTCCTGTTTTTGTCGCAATCTTTCCGTCTGCCGTCATTGCATATTTCATCACCACATATGGCAGCCCTGTTGTAATATAGTGGAAAAAGACCGGATTTAATGCATCACATTCTTCGCGCAGGAAATCCTCTTCCACCTGGACGCCTGCCTCGCGCAAAATCTTTGCTCCTTTTCCGGACACTTTCGGATTCGGATCTCTCGATCCGATCACAACCCGTGCGATCTTCTGTTCCAGAATCGCTTCCGTACACGGTGGGGTCTTCCCATAATGGCAGCACGGCTCCAGCGTCACATAAATTGTTGCTCCCTCGGCGCTTTCTGTCAGGGATGCGATTGCGTTCCGTTCTGCATGAAGCTCACCACATTTTTCGTGATACCCTTCCCCGATAATGGTTCCATTCTTTACGATCACGGCACCAACCATCGGGTTTGGATTTGTCCATCCACGTCCTTTTTTTGCCAGTTCAATTGCACGGCGCATGTAAAATTCATCTGTCATTTTTTCTCCTTTCTCATCTCTCCCGGAAAAGCCCCGGGAAATGTACTCTGCTAAACATTTCAGGTATGTTACCGGATACGTCTCTTTTCAAAAAAATGTGCTTTTGCATATAGGAAAAGCCCTGACAGATTCTCTTACCTGTCAGGGCTTTCTTTCTCAGTTATATCGCTGTACACTCTGTCATACTTCTCAGAAATACCATTTTCTTATCGAATCCGGACCCGGCATTTTATTTTCCGAAAATAAAAACTCTGGAATGATTCTCATTCCAGAGCGTTTTACTTTTTATTCCTGCATATATGATAGAATCCGCTTTTATCAGCAACGATTCAACTTCTTCCATCCAGACTTTACTGTCGGCACTGGAATCTCACCAGTTCATGCCTTACGGCTCGCGGGCTTTACCGCCGGTGGGGAATTTCGCCCCGCCCTGAAGCATTATTTGGTTTTACAAAATTTACTATAGCACCTTAACGCAGTAATTGCAAGATTATTTTTTCGACAAACCCGTATGTTTATGCTATTCTTATATGGAGATATCAGAATCGGCTTATTACCATGGCTGGTACAGATGGTTATTTCATTTAATCTGGCTTTAAGAAAGACGAGGAATTCAAAAACATGTTTCGTAAATTTTTTAAATACATTTCACAAAGTATTTCCGGAATGATCGGTGTCTCCGTCTACATTCTGGCAGATACCTTTTTTATCTCTTACAA
Source organism: Allocoprococcus similis (assembly GCF_054660775.1). Taxonomy (NCBI): domain Bacteria; kingdom Bacillati; phylum Bacillota; class Clostridia; order Lachnospirales; family Lachnospiraceae; genus Allocoprococcus; species Allocoprococcus similis. The sequence goes on along the minus strand of NZ_BAAHSG010000011.1, from coordinate 30,544 downwards.
ATGTGGCGCAGACGGACTTGCTGTCCTGAATCTGATCCTTCCGGTATTCGGACTGGTCTTCGCGATCGGATCTATGATCGGGATTGGCTCCGCCACCAGATACAATATCAGTACCGCAAAAGGCGCACCGGCCGATTATTATTTTACCCAGTCCATCTTCTGGTGTCTGGTATGCAGCATTCCTTTTATGCTGACAGGTATTTTTATTCCGCATAAGGCACTGGCACTTTTGGGCGCGGACGCAGGACTGATCCGGCTTGGACGCAGCTATATGCGTATCGTCCTGCTCTTCACCCCGTTTTTTATGGCAAATTATACCTTCACAGCATTTGCAAGAAACGATCACGCTACCTCAATTGCTATGATCGGATCGATCTCCGGAAGTTTTTTCAACATTCTGTTCGACTATATTTTCATGTTCCCGTTAGATCTTGGATTTACCGGTGCTGCACTTGCAACTGCACTTTCGCCAGTGGTGACTATGCTGGTATGTACGACCCACTATCTGGGAAAGAATAACCATGTAAAATTCCACTGGCGCATCCCTTCCCTTCACCGGATCATCGGGTGCTGCCAGCTTGGTGTTTCTGCATTTTTTGCTGAAATTTCTTCCGCTGTCATTACGATTATATTTAACATGCTGATCCTGCGTTTCGCCGGAAATATCGGGATCGCAGCCTACGGCGTAGTTGCAAATATTTCACTGGTCGCAATGGCGATCCTAAACGGTCTCGCCCAGGGTGCACAGCCGCTGATCAGCCAGAGTTACGGAAAGGGCGAACATCATCTCGTCCGTAAATTTCTCAACTGGTCTCTTGCTGCAGCACTTCTGATCGAGCTTGTGATCGTTGCACTGATCTACGGATTTACGGATACCTTCGTCGGAATCTTTAACAGCGAACATAATCTCCAGCTGCTTGCTTACGCCCATACCGGTCTCAGGCTTTATTTCCTGGGCTTTTTAGTTGCCGGTATCAATATTGTGCTGGTTGCCTATTTTTCCGCAATCGACCGGGCACGTCCTGCCGTCCTTGGTTCTGTCATGCGCGGCATTATCGCAATTGCTTTCTGTGCGATCCTGTTCTCACAGATCCTGGGGCTGAATGGAATCTGGCTTTCCTTCTTAGGATCAGAAATCATCACATTTTTTGTGATTCTGATTTTCCGGAAATCCTGATTTTGTAATTGACAATTTTTCTTTTATCATGTATATTTTAATTATAGTAATTATTCTTATTATTGAGTTTTAAAAGTCAGGAGGAATGTCATATGGATAAAAAAGCACTTTACAATTTATCTTATGGAGTATTTATGCTTGCAACACGCTCTGGGAATGTAGTAAACGGATGTATTACCAACACCTGCATCCAGGTTGCGAATAATCCGGTACGGATCGCAATCTCTGTGCTGAATAGCAACTATACCTGTGATCTGATCAAAGAGAGCGGCATTTTTACGTTAAGCCTGCTTGACCAGACCTGCTCTTTTGAAACGATCCGGCATTTCGGTTTCCAGTCCGGCAGAGATGTTGATAAATTCGCAAATATTACTGCACCGGCAGATGAAAATGCAGTTCCTTACCTCGGATGGCAGGCATGTTCTGTCCTCAGCGCAAGAGTAGTTTCCAGACAGGATCTTGGAACACATACCCTTTTTATTGCTGAAGTAACCGATGCGAAACTTTTAAGTGACAATCCGCCTCTGACTTACGCAGATTATCAGGCACATATAAAGCCAAAACCGGAACAGAAAAAAGAGGATAAGAAGATTATCGGATGGCGCTGTAAGATCTGCAATTATGTATATGAAGGAAGCAATTTTCCGGAAGAATTCACCTGCCCGCTCTGTGGACACGGCGCAGATGATTTCGAACCAATTTATGAAACTGCATAGCCTTATGCAAAATATCACTACTTTGAAGTATATGCAGAGGCTGTCAGGAAATTGACGTTTTTAAAAGAGGGAGTGTATGACTTGAGTTTAAGTCACACACTCCCTTTTCCAAATCTCCTGTTTTCCGATATTCTTTTTTCTAAAATACCATCAGTTTATAAATATTTTCCACATCTTTCTGATCAAGAGTTGCAAATCCTTCCACTGTACCAGTATTTACATCCCCATAACAACAGGTATGTGCCAGCTTTTCAATATCTTCTTCTTTGGCTCCAAGCTCTGCAAAATTCTTTGGCATTCCAATCGAAATTAAAAAGTTTCGAAGTGCCTCAATTCCTTCCAGTGCCGTTCTCTTTGGATCTGCAAAATCCATCTGACAGCCCCAGACACGGACTGCAGCCTGTGCAAAACGCATCACATTGTGTTCCAGTGTATAAGTAAATACAGCCGGCATAACAACCGCAAGCCCTGCACCGTGTGCGCAGTCATATAATGCAGATAATTCGTGCTCAATATTATGGCTTGTCCAGTCCTGTGTACGTCCTACTCCGCAGGAATTGTTGTGCGCCATCATACCTGCCCACATGATATTTGCTCTTGCCTGATAATTATCCGGATCTGCAATGACTCTCGGTCCTTCATGGATCATCGTCAGAAGAAGTCCTTCGATCATACGGTCTGTCACCTCTACTTCTTCGGTATTGGTCAGATAACGCTCATACAGATGTGCCATAATATCCGTAATTCCGCAAGCTGTCTGATATGCCGGAAGTGTCTGTGTAAGTGCCGGGTTCATGATCGTGAATTTCGGACGGAATGCTTCTCCGGTTGCCCCTCTTTTGAACATTCCTTCTTCTTTTGTAATAACAGAGTCCGGTGATCCTTCACTTCCTGCAGCTGAAATCGTAATAACTGTTCCGATCGGAAGTGCTTCTTCGACAAGCTTTCCTTCATAATAATCCCAGAAATCTCCATCGTATACTGCACCTGCCGCAATCGCCTTTGCGGAATCAATGGTACTTCCGCCTCCGACTGCAAGTACAAAGTCTACTTTTTCTTTCCGGCACAGATCAATTCCTTCATATACAAGACCACTTCTCGGATTTGGCTTTACGCCTCCTAATTCTACATAAGAAATTCCTTCCCCGTCCAGAGATTTTTTAACACGGTCCAAAAGTCCGGAACGAATGACAGAACCTCCGCCATAATGGAGCAGTACACGGTTGCCGCCAAAACGTTTTACATACTTTCCGGTATCATTTTCAGTATCCTTACCAAAAGCAAAATAAGTCGGTGCATAAAATGTGAAATTTTCCATCTTTTATTTCCTTCTTTCCTCTTATGATTTTCTGCTAATTTTTAGTATAAATCCTTTTTGGGGACTTCGCAAGATGACATAGAAGATATTATTCTCTTCCTGCTCTTCAGATAAATTTTCATAATACATCCAAGCCAAAATCAGTATTTTTCCATATGCACACAAAATGGCTGCCACCCGGACAGCCATTTCCCATATCTCTTTATTTTCCGGCTTCTTCTACAGCCGCTTTCATTTTCTTCACATACTCAGCCACATACGGCACACAATCCTCACCATACTTTGCAACGATCTTCACGATTGCCGATCCCACGATCGCACCATCGGAAAGGGATGCCATCTCCTTTGCCTGCTCCGGCTCGGCAATTCCAAAACCTACCGCGCAAGGGATATCTGTCACTTCTCTTACCTTCTCGATCATCTCACCGATATTGGTTGTAATCTGCTTTCTGACTCCGGTAACACCAAGTGAAGACACGCAATAGAGAAATCCTTCCGCTTCTTTTGCAATCATTTTGATTCTTTCATGGGAAGTCGGTGCGATCAACGATACCAGTTCGATCCCATATTCCTTACATACACCGGAAAGCTCTCCCTTTTCTTCAAAAGGAACATCCGGTACGATCACACCTGCCATGCCACATTCCACACTGCGCTGCATGAATTTTTCTTTTCCGTAGGTGTAGATTGGATTGACATAAGTCATAAATACCATCGGAATATGAATCTCATCCTTTACTTCTTTTATCGCATCAAATAATTTGTCCAATGTACAGCCCGCTGAAAGTGCCCGTTCATCAGCCTCCTGGATCACCGGTCCTTCTGCGATCGGATCAGAAAATGGGATTCCGACCTCGATCAGGTCTGCTCCTGCCTCCTGCATTGCAAGGATCAGTTTTTTCGTCACATCCAGGGACGGATCCCCTCCTGTGATAAATGGGATAAATGCTTTTTTATTTTCAAATGCTTCGCTTATCTTATTCATAGATTTCCACTCCTCTGTATCTAGCAATTGCCGCTACGTCTTTATCTCCACGTCCGGATACGGTTACAACGATGATCTTGTCCTTGTCCATAGTCGGTGCCAGCTTCATTGCATAGGCGATCGCATGTGCACTTTCTACTGCCGGGATGATTCCCTCTGTTCTTGACAGATATTCAAATGCATTTACCGCTTCCTCGTCGGTGATCGGCACATACTCCGCTCTTCCTTCATCTGCAAGCATTGCATGCTCCGGTCCGATTCCCGGATAATCCAGTCCTGCTGAAATCGAGTAAACCGGTGCGATCTGTCCGTCTTTGTTCTGGCAGAACAGAGATTTCATACCATGGAAAATTCCAGTTGTACCATTTGCGATCGTTGCCGCATTTTTCTCAGTATCCACACCAAGTCCTGCTGCCTCACATCCGATGAGCCGGACTTCCTTATCCGGAATAAATTCGTAAAATGTTCCCATCGCATTGCTTCCGCCTCCGACACAAGCAATCACTGCATCCGGAAGACGTCCTTCTTTTTCCAGCATCTGCGCTTTGATCTCTTCTCCGATGACCTTCTGGAAATCACGGACGATCATTGGAAATGGATGTGGTCCCATAACAGAACCTAATACATAAAGAGTATCATCCATACGGTTTGCCCATTCCCTCATAGTTTCGTTGACCGCATCTTTGAGCGTCATGGTTCCGCTTGTAACAGCATGCACCTTCGCTCCAAGAAGCTCCATACGATAGACATTCAGTGCCTGACGGTCCGTATCCTCTTTTCCCATAAAGATTTCACATTCCATATCCATCAGTGCTGCTGCTGTCGCTGTTGCCACGCCGTGCTGTCCGGCTCCGGTCTCTGCAATAACACGGGTTTTTCCCATTTTCTTTGCAAGAAGCACCTGTCCTAAAACGTTGTTGATCTTATGTGCACCGGTATGATTGAGATCTTCACGTTTCAGATAAATCTTTGCTCCGTCAAGATCTCTGGTCATCTTCTTTGCCTCATATAAAAGTGACGGGCGACCTGCATAGTTCTTTAACAGATCATCCAGTTCCCGGTTAAATTCCGGATCATTTTTATATTTCTCGTAGGCTTCTTCTACCTCATGCACCGCATTCATCAGTGTTTCCGGCACATACTGTCCGCCGTATTCTCCATATCTTCCTTTACTCATGATTTCGTACCCTTTCTATGAATTCCTCTATTTTTGTTTCATCCTTCACGCCATCCGTTTCGACTGCGCTGCTCACATCCACCGCAAACGGATTGCATCTGGAAATATTTTCGTTTACATTTTCTGCATCCAGACCACCTGCAAGAAAATATGGCTTTGTAAGCTTTGGGATCAGTGCTTTGTCAAAACCGGTTCCGCTGCCACCATATTGCCCTTTTACATAAGTATCCAGAAGCAGATAATCCACATCCAGCTTTTCTGCCTCCAGAATCTGCTCTTTTGACTGCACCCGCACCGCCTTGATAAGCGGAGTATCCGGCAGGTTCTTCCTGATCTCTTCTATATAACAGTCATCCTCATTCCCGTGAAGCTGCACCAGCTGAATGATCCCTTCCCGGCAAAGTTCTGTGACATTTTGAATCGGTTCATTTACAAAAACTCCAACTGCCGGAATATCCGGATCCAGTGCTTCACGTAGTTTTCCCGCCTGTTTTTTGTCAATTTTTCTCTTGCTTTCCGCAAATACAAACCCGACAAAATCCGGCTTCAGGCGATTCACGATCCCGATGTCTTCCGGTCTTTTCAGACCACATATTTTAATTTTAGTTTTTCCCATTTATAAGCTTCCACCATTCAGTTTTTCAAGCGCCGCTTTCTTATCCGGGCTTCTCATCAGTGTCTCACCGATCAATACCCCGTTCACTTTCGCCTCGCGCAGTTTTTCAATATCTTCCGCTGTCTTTATCCCACTTTCTGCCACAAAAAGAACATTTTTCGGTGCCAGACCGCGAAGCCGGATGCTGTTACCGATATCCACGGTGAAATCCTTCAGATTCCGGTTATTTACACCGATTACCCTTGCTCCCGCTTCAATCGCTGACTGCATTTCTTCTTCATCATGGACTTCCACCAATGCGGAAAGGCCAAGCCGGTCCGCAACTTTTATGTATCTTTTCAGTGTCTCGGTATCCAGAAGTGCACAGATCAGAAGCACCACCGAAGCCCCCAGTGTCTTTGCCTCATAGATCATATACTCATCAATGGTAAAATCCTTTCTGAGCACCGGGATCGATACATTTTCCGTAATCTCTTTCAGGTAAGCATCCTTCCCCTGAAAATATTTTGGCTCTGTCAGACAGGAAATCGCGGCTGCCCCTGCTTTTTCATACTCCCTCGCAATCTCCAGATACGGGAAATCCTGCGCGATCACACCCTTTGACGGGGACGCTTTTTTCACCTCACAGATATAATGGATCCCCGGCTCTGCAAGTGCCTTTTCAAATGGGAATCCGGTATTGGCATCCATCGCCATTGCCCTTCTGCAGATTTCCGAATACGGAACCTTTCTTTTTGCTTTTTCCACACGCAGCTTCGTATCTGCTGCAATCTTTTCTAAAATCATTGCCCTCTCCTATTTTGCTGCGACTGCTTTTGTTGCCTCACGGAACTCTTCGTACTTCTTAAGTGCTGCTCCGCTCTCGATCAGTTCTTTTGCTTTTTCCACGCCTTCGGCAAGCGAGATTCCGTCAATTCCAAGGTAAAGTGCCATACCTGCATTCATCAGAACCACATCTCTCTTTGCCCCAGTCTCTTTTCCGGTCAAAATATCCATCGTGATCTGTGCATTTTCTTCCGGTGTTCCCCCGATCAGATCAGCAAGCGGGCATCTGGACAGCCCGAACTGTTCCGGTGTGATCGTATAAGAAGTAATTTCTCCAAAACGAATTTCGTGTACATCCGTTTCTCCGGTGAGTGTAATTTCATCCAGCCCGTCCTCGCCACATACGGCAACGCCCCTGGTCACACCCAGGTTGGAAAGTACCTCTGCCATCGTTCCTGCAAGCTCTTTATCATATACACCGAGAAGCTGCATGGTTGCCGCTGCCGGATTGGAAAGAGGTCCGAGAATATTGAATACCGTTCTCACTCCCAGCTCCTTTCTGACCGGTGCCGCATATTTCATCGATGAGTGGTAAACCGGTGCAAACATGAAGCAGATACCAGTCTCGTTTAATACTTTTTCATTCTGCTCCGCAGTAAGTGCAACTTCCACACCAAGCTTTTCAAGAACATCAGCCGCTCCGCTCCGGCTAGACACGCTGCGGTTTCCATGCTTTGCAACCGGCACGCCGCCTGCTGCCACTACAAATGCAGAGGTTGTGGAAATGTTGAAGGTTCCCACCTGGTCTCCGCCCGTTCCGACGATATCAATGACTTCCCTCTCCGGTTTGATCTTCACACCCTTTTCACGCATCACTTCTGCAAATGCGGTGATCTCATCAATGGTCTCACCCTGCATGGAAAGTGCCATCAAAAGACCTCCCATCTGCGCCTGAGTTGCAGTACCATCCATCATTTCTTCCATGACACCTCTTGCCTCTTCGTATGTAAGATCTTCTTTTCTTGTTAACTTTGCAATTGCTTCTCTGATCATAATTTTTGTCCTCCATCTTGTCTGCCTTGTTGTCTCTGCTATTTTATGTAAAATGTATTTTGTTAAATTTTCACGTGTACCTGAAATCCTTACTTCTTCTTTCTGTTCGATACCATATGATCCAGGCAACACCTTTCCTCTCTACAGCCCCAGGAAATTCTCCAGAATCTTCCTTCCCTTCGGTGTCAGAATCGATTCCGGATGAAACTGTAATCCGTACACCGGATACTCTTTGTGCTGGACTGCCATCACTTCTCCGTCATCTGCAGTAGCTATCACTTTTAAAGTTCTCGGTATCTTTTCGGTATCCGCCGCCAGAGAATGGTATCTTGCCGCATCGATTTCTTCCGGCATTCCATGAAAGATCGGACTTGCTGTGTCAATTTTTACGTTGCTTTTTTTACCATGCATCAGTTCCTTTGCATGGATGATCTCACCACCGTAGGCTTCGCAGATCGCCTGATGCCCAAGGCAGACTCCCATGATCGGAAACTTGCCCTGCAGCTTCTGTACTACTTCTTCACACACACCGGCATCCTTTGGATATCCCGGTCCCGGAGATAAGATGATCTTATCCGGATGCAGATTCTCAATTTCTTCTACCGTAAGCTCATCATTTCGGATGACCTTAATATCCGGGTTGATACTTCCTGCCATCTGCACCAGATTGTAGGAAAAGCTGTCGTAATTATCAATTAAAAGAATCATTATTCCAGTACCTCCTTTGCTGCCTTGATCGCATTCATCACAGCTGCTGCTTTGTTTGCTGATTCCTGGTATTCATTTTCCGGAATACTGTCGGCTACAATTCCGCCGCCCGCCTGTACATAGACTCTTCCGTCTTTCTTGACTGCCATCCGGATCGCAATACAGGTATCCATATTGCCGGTGAAATCCAGATATCCGAGTGCGCCTCCGTAGACACCTCTCTCTTCGCTTTCCAGCTCCTCGATGATCTCGCATGCACGGATCTTTGGCGCACCGGAAAGAGTTCCTGCCGGAAGTACAGACTCGATCGCGCTGAGTGCATCACAGTCATCCCGGATATCTCCTTCCACCTGTGAGCAGATGTGCATGATCTTTGAATACTTGTGGATCATCATATATTTCGTAACTTCCACCGAATCGAATTTGGAAATCCGCCCCAGATCATTTCTTCCAAGATCTACCAGCATGTTATGCTCGGAAAGCTCTTTTTCATCGGAAAGAAGATCTGCTTCCAGTTTCTGATCCTCTTCTTCTGTCAGTCCTCTTGGTCTGGATCCTGCTACCGGGAATGTGGTAAGCCTGCCATTTTCCAGCCGGACAAGCGTCTCCGGCGAGGTACTCATGATCTCTTCGTCATCAATCTTCATGTAAACCATGTACGGAGATGGGTTCGTGGTTCTGAGCACCCGGTAAGGATTGATCAGACTTCCCTCATACGGACTGGAAAACTGTCTGGAAATGACTGCCTGGAAAATGTCTCCGTCCACGATATACTCTTTTGTCTTTTCAACCAGCCTGCAATACTCTTCTTTACTGACGTTGCAGGTAAAATCAATCTTGCTTCTGGATACCGGAATGTCTGCTGTCTGCTGGCTTCGGATCAGGTTTGCCAGATCCTGGATCTGTGCGGTTGCCTTCCCGTAATTCTCCATCACCTTATCTGTTTTCATGTTGACGATAATGCTGATCTTCTGTTTCAGGTGGTCATAGGCAATCACTTTATCGAAAAGCATCATATCGTAATCATTGAAGGTTCCTTTTTTGATCTTCAGCTTCGGCTCTGCATATCCGATCATCGCATAAGCAAAATATCCGACAAATCCTCCGGCAAATGGCGGAAGTCCGGCAAGCCGCGGCGCTTTATAATCTTTCAAGATCTCCCGCAACACTTCAAGCGGTTTGTCTGTCACCTTTTCCGTTTCTTCGCCGTCCTTTTCTATCGTTACTTTTCCACAACTGCATTTTACACGCATCACCGGATCAAACCCAAAGAAAGAATAACGTCCCCACTTTTCGCCTCCCTCTACACTCTCCAGCAGATAATAGCGTTTGCTGACTGTTGCGAGCTTCCGTAGAAGTGTGATCGGTGTAATAACGTCTGCGTAAATCTCACGGCAAACCGGAATGATGTCATAATCCGGTGCCATTTTTAAAATTTCATCACAATCTGGGTACATGATTCTTTCCTCCTGAATTTTCGTTGTTGTTTTTATGTTGAGTAATCCTGTTTTTGAATGATTTACACCGGGCGTGCGTCTTTACACACCTCGATTACGCTACGCTGCATCTCGGTCGTGTGAAGACTGCTTATACGTCCTGTAAAGAATCATTCTTTGTGCGAGCACAAAATGATTCTTTTTCGGACGTGCACGCCCTCTTTGTAGCACGCAAAAAGAGCCTTTGTCCTCGTATAAGTTTTTCACTTATACAGGGACAAAAGCTCTTGAAATTCTACTTCTGCGGTACCACCCTTATTGTCGGTCTGCGCCGACCTCTCAACTGCGTACTGACATACACATCTCCTTGGTAACGGGCGAGCATCCCGTCAGCGTCTACTCCTACTCTGCAGTTTCAAGCTGCCCTCACAAGTCCATTCGGTAAAAACTCTTACTACTGCCTTTCCACCATCGGCAGCTCTCTGGAAATAAATATCTTTACTTACTCCTCTTGTTCATCGGTTTATTGCTTTAATTGGTTACAGTATATGCTGATATTTTCCATTTGTCAACTGATTTTTTTTTATTTATTTTTGCAAAATTCCGCAATTGTCTCAATTACTTTGTTCATCTGAAATGGCTTCGGCAGATGTGCATTCATTCCTGCTTCCATACATCTTCTGGCATCCTCTTCAAATGCATTCGCCGTCATTGCAATGATCGGAATATCTTTTGCATCCTGCCGGTTCATCGTGCGGATCCTTTTCGTTGCAGTGATTCCATCCATGTTTGGCATCATGATATCCATCAGGATCGCATCAAAAGTTCCCGGTTCACTTCCGACAAATGCATCGACCGCCTGCTGTCCATCCTTCACCAGAGTAATATGAGCGCCTTCATCCTTCAGCAATACCTCTGCAATCTCCGCATTCAGCTCATTGTCTTCCGCAAGCAGAAGACTGAGTCCAGAGATACTCGGAGTCTCCTCTTCCGGAAGGCTCTCCACCTTTTTCTTTTCCTGTGCCACCTCGAAAGGAAGCGTGATGATAAATGTACTGCCCTTTCCCTCTGTACTGCTCACTTCGATTGTACCATTCATTTTATGGACAAGTGTATTGACAATTGCCATTCCAAGTCCGGTCCCGTTATAAACACTTCTTGCGTCCGTATGCTCCTGCGCAAACGGTTCAAAGATATGCTTCAGGAATTCCTGGCTCATCCCTCTTCCCGTATCTGAAATGATCCATCGATAGGTGACAATTCCATCCTTCAACCCTAAATTTTCCAGACGGATCTTTACTTTTCCACCAACCTGATTATATTTCACACAGTTCCCATACACATTCAGGAAAAGCTGACGGACATGTAATGCACTCGCATACACATACGGGAACTCTACCTTATCCGATGTTCTGTCATACTCTATGTTAACACCTGCTTCTGCTGCACGTTGCTCCATGATCGTCAGAATATCCCGCGATAACTCATTTAAATTTACCACCTCATGTGCCAGAACCATCTCTCCACTTTCCAGTTTGCTCATCTGCAGCACATCATTGATCAGTGCCAGAAGATGATTGGCTGCTACCAGCATTTTCTCCCGGTTTTTATCTACCTGTTCTCTGTCGTCCGGATGCTTCGCGTCAATCTTAAGTAAACCGATAATTCCATTTAACGGTGTCCTTATATCGTGGCTCATCCGGGAAAGGAATCCTGTCTTCGCAGTGTTCGCCGCCTTCGCTTCCTCTGCCGACTTTTTGATTTCTTCTGCGTAACGCGCCTCCTTATAACTCCGCATTCCACGTTGCCAGTACAGCATCGCGATCAGGACCGCAAGGAGTGCACCTAACAGACTGTTCAGCCAAAGCTGTGATTTGGAATACCATCCTTCTTTCGGGCATATTTCAAAATACCAGGTATCATTCGGAACCTCACATACGACTTCCAGGGCATTATCCATCACCGGTTCCTCGCATTGCGCAATCGTGAGCTTTTTACCTGTGACAGGATTCTTTTTCCATACCTGATAATGATAAGATGCTTCCTCCAGCTTTTCCAGCTTAACCTCATCTATAAATTTCTCCCAGTCAATAACCAGAATCGTAAATCCCCAGAATTCTTCCTGCCCGTTTTCTCCTTTCACATAGACCGGATCGAATAATAATGCGCCATCTCCGCCCTGCACCAGCTGAAACGGACCTGCGATCGTATATTCTCCACTGTTTTTTGCGATTGTTGCACTTGTCTTCCGATCCGGGTCAGTAAGCATGTCCAGTCCCATTGCTTCTTCATTCCCACTCAGCGGATACACAGACGATACGGTGCCGCCTTTTGCCAGTTCGATCACATCGATCACATCATCATCGGCCATCATAAACCCGGAAAGCTCCGTAAAATGTTCATCGGATATCGTACTTCCGGACTCAATGATCTGTTTCAGCAGATCGGATTTTGACAGATATTTATTAATCTGCGCCTCTATTCTCCGGACTGTAGCCTCCGCTGTATACGTCGCTTTTAATTTTTCTTCATTTATGCGGTTCATTATCTGCAAATGCACCGCACAATTTATCCCGATAAACATAACAATAAATACCAGTATTGTCTTGTTCCGGATTCTCCCAGTATATTTTTTCTTATCCATAGCTGTATTTTCTCTTAGTTGTCCTCCAGAGCAAACTCTGTAAATTTCTCCATCTCTTTTGTTTTGAACTTGTTTTTATGATAGAAAATCTGACGATACATCGTAATTTCTATATCTTTCACATCCAAAAGTGTGAGTTTCTTTTTCTCAATATCATCTTCCACTGCAAAACGCGGCAGGAATGAAACGCCTCCCCCACGCATCAGCATTTTTTTGATAAATGCAGTATCACTGATCTCCAGCATCGGAGAAAGCTCTTTTCTTCTTAACGCCAGCTGACCATCAAGTGCCTGCCTGTAATTGGCATTGCGCTCTGTAAGATAAAAAGGCTCTTTCAGCAGATCATCAAGCAATAAATTTCTTTCTTTTGCCAATCGATGACTGACCGATGTCACAAACATAACCGGTTCTGCCTTCTCCATCACCTTGATCCAGTTGCTGTCCCATCTTGGTGTATCCAGAATATAAATCAGATCCAGTTCATTATGTTCCATCATCTGGATCAGCTTTTCCGGAGAATCTACCGTGATCCGGATAGAAACCCTGGGATACTGTTCCCTGAATTTCCTTATGATCTTTGGAAATTTCACCGTACACAGAGACTCGATCGTCCCGATGTGAAGTGGATTTTTCAATTCATCCGTATCATTCATGGATGCTTTTGCCTGATGAACATCATAAAGGATCCGGTTAGCATGCTCCAGAAATTCTTCCCCCTGCGGAGTAAGCACCACTTTCTTTCCTGTCCTGTCGAACAGCCTTTTCCCAAGTTCGTTTTCCAGCTGGCGGATCTGAACCGTCACTGCCGACTGCGAATACCCCAGCATCTCTGCCGTTCTGGAAAAGCTCTGCATCTGCGCGATCTGTATAAAAGTCTGTAATTGACGTAATTCCATCTTCTAACTCCATTATGAAAAATTTTCAACATCTTCATAAAATCTATGAATTTGTTTCACTCATAAGTTGATGGTACAATATAACTAATAAGACGTCAATCCTTTTTACGTACGTGAAACTATTATTTTACAGGAGGTTTACTATGTCCTTTATCAGTGTTTTTGATGTCATGGGACCGAATATGATCGGACCATCCAGCTCCCATACTGCAGGAGCTGCCAGAATCGCTCTGCTTGCAAGAAAGCTTCTCACCGGTTCTCTTAAAAAAGTAGAATTTACCCTTTATGGATCTTTTGCCAAAACCTATCATGGTCATGGTACGGACCGTGCTCTTCTCGGCGGTATTATGGGGTTTGCCACCGATGACGTGCGCATCCGCGATTCCTTCCAGATCGCAACAGACAACGGAATCGAATATTCTTTCATTCCGAACAACGTAGAAACCGACGTGCACCCGAATACCGTTGATATCCTGATGGTAAATGAAAAAGGGCAGGAGATGACGATCCGCGGAGAATCTCTCGGCGGCGGAAAAGCCCGCCTGTGCCGGATCAACGGTGTAGAGGTTGATTTTACCGGAGAATACAGCTCGATCGTCGTTGTCCAGAAAGATGCACCGGGCGTTGTTGCTTACATTACCAAATGCCTCAGCGAACTTGGAATCAATATCGCATTCATGCGTCTGTTTCGCGAATCCAAAGGAAATACCGCTTATACCATCGTAGAATCCGATGATCTGGTACCGGAAGATATCGCAGATACAATTAGAAGAAACAAAAATGTATACAACGTTATGGTTGTTCAGATGTAATTGGAAGGAGAATACAGATTATGGATTTTAGAAATGCAAAAGAATTATTAAAAGTCTGTCAGGAACAGAACCTTTCAATTTCTGCTGTAATGCTTCAGAGAGAGCTCACAGAAGGAGAACAGGATCCGGAAGAGACAGACCGCAAAATGGACCGTGTTCTTGAGATCATGAAATCAGCCGCTTCTACTCCGATCCATACCCCGGTCAAATCCATGGGTGGACTGATCGGTGGCGAAGCAAAAAAAATCTCAGATCACAAAGATGCCGGAAAAAGTCTTTGCGGGGATCTTCTGGAAAGAGCTGTCATTTACGCGATGGCAACTCTGGAAACCAATGCTTCCATGGGTGTGATCGTAGCCTCCCCGACTGCCGGATCTGCCGGTATCGTTCCGGGACTTCTGCTTGCCCTCCAGGAAACCTATGATCTTTCCGATGAACAGATCAAGCAGGGACTTTATAATGCCAGCGCGATCGGCTATCTTGCTATGCGCAATGCAACTGTCGCCGGAGCAGTCGGCGGATGTCAGGCAGAAGTCGGAATCGCATCTGCAATGGCGGCATCCGCAACCGTTGAACTGATGGGCGGATCCCCGGAACAGTCCCTTGCCGCAGCATCCACTGTTCTTATGAACATGCTCGGTCTGGTCTGCGACCCGGTCGGCGGACTGGTCGAATATCCTTGTCAGAACCGTAATGCTGCCGGTGTGGCAAATGCAACGATCGCTGCAGAGATCGCCCTTTCCGGAGTACGCCAGCTGATTCCATTCGATGAAATGCTGGAAGCTGTGTACACTGTAGGAAAGCGTCTTCCGGCAGAGCTTCGCGAGACAGCCCTCGGCGGATGCGCAACGACACCTTCTGCATGCGCAGCCTGCCATATGTGTGATTAAGCTGTGTAATGTTTTGCAAATATAGACCAACACACACTGCTTGCAATTTTACGATATAAAAAGCTTTGGCTTTTTATAAATGAAAAGCTTCTTTTTCAGAAACGGCCCTCCTGTTTTTCTGAAAAGAAGCTTTTTTGTTTACTTATTTTGATTTTCTCACTTACTATCATGACATCTCATAATAATGTGCATAAATTCCACCCTGCTCAAGCAATTCATCATGATTTCCCCGTTCAGCGATTCCATTATTTGCAACCACAAGAATCTCATCTGCATTGCGGATCGTAGAAAGCCGGTGAGCGATCGTGATCGTGGTCCGGTTCTTCGCAAGCTCTTCCAGGCTCTGCTGGATCCAGCGCTCACTCTCATTGTCAAGCGCACTGGTCGCCTCGTCCAGAATGAGGATCGGTGGGTTCTTAAGAAATACTCTTGCAATCGAAATCCTCTGCTTCTGTCCACCCGACAGACGGGTTCCTCGTTCTCCTACAAAGCTGTCATATCCATCCGGCAGGGACATGATAAATTCATGGATATTTGCCTTCTTCGCCGCATCGATAATTTCTTCCATCGATGCCCCCGGTTTTCCATAAGCAATATTTTCCCTGATCGATCCACAGAACAGATAGACATCCTGCTGTACCAGCCCGATCTGGCTTCTCAGACTTTCCAGTGTCAGCTTTCTTACATCCTGCCCGTCGATCGTGATCACACCTCCGGTCACATCATAAAATCTCGGAAGCAGGGAACAGATCGTCGTCTTTCCACTTCCAGACGGTCCCACAAGGGCAATGGATCTGCCAGCCGGGATCTTAAAGGATACCCGATCCAGTACCGGCGTATCATCGTCGCTGTAATGGAAAGAAACATCTTTATATTCCACTTCACCCTTTACATTTTCAAGCGGCTTCGCATCCGGTGCATTTACAATCTCCGGCTCCGTCTCCACAACATCCAGAAAGCGCCGGAAACCGGAAAGACCTTTCTGCATCATCTCGGTAAGCTCCACAAGAATCTGGATCGGGCTGATAAAAATTCCGATGTAAAGCGCATACATGGCAAGATCTGCAGCTTCCATTTTCCCATGTGCGATCAGCCATCCACCGAACACTAATGTGATCAGATACATCATTCCCTGGAAGAAAAGATTGCCGCTCATAAAGCTTCCCATACAATGATAGTTTGCATCTTTGGATACCAGAAATCCTTCATTGCTTTTCTTGAATTTCTCCCGTTCAATCTTTTCATTTGCAAAAGACTGCACCACACGGATTCCCGCAAGCGTATCCTGCAGACTGGAATTGACATCCCCGATCTTTCTCCGGTTGTCCATAAAAGTCTCCTGCATCTGACGGTTCTGCTTATAAGAAAAGATCAGCATAAATACAACCATCACAAGCAGCGGAACCGCCAGCCTCCAGTTGATAAGAAACAAAAATATGAACGATCCGACAATTTTGATCACAGATATAAATAAATTCTCCGGTCCATGGTGTGCAAACTCGGAAATGTCAAACAGATCCGATACCAGCTTACTCATCATCTGTCCTGAATTATTCTGGTCATAATAAGAAAAAGAAAGTCTCTCATAATGATCAAATAACTTCTGGCGCATATCCCGTTCCATATGTGCCCCCATCATATGGCCCTGATAACTGACATAATATTTACAAAACGTCTGTATGATATACATCACAAGCAAAGCCAGTCCGATCGGCAAAAGTGCTCCAAGAATCTGTGACGGATCCTCTATAAATAAAGTCTTTGTCAGTGATCGTAAAATCTGTGGAAATGCAAGATCCACCAGACTGATGATCGCCGCACAGATCAGATCCAGAAAGAATACTGTCCTGTACGGCGCATAATATTTTACAAATTTTTTCAGTGTATGCATCACTTTCTTTTGTGCAATGTCCGGATTCCCCGTTTTATCACACTTTACCTCCTTGTCCCCAAAATCATATATTGTTATTATATCTGGAATCTTTCGTTATTTCCACCTTATTCTCAAATTACTTTTGGAATTTCCTTTCCTTCATCTTTTTATTCTGCTGTTTTTATGCTATGATAGGACGGATTGTTATGAGAGTAACTTATTTATTTTACTTGAAAGGGGTATTTCTATGAATTTTGTAACAAAAAGCTGGAAAGGCATCTTACTTTGTCTGGTCATCGCCGTTCCATGCTGGTTTCTCGGACAGACATTTCCGATCATCGGCGGACCGGTATTCGGTATCCTTGCCGGAATGATCATCACTTTATTATTAAAAGACAAATCCATGTTTCAGGACGGTATTACTTTTGTGTCAAAGAAGGTTCTTCAGTACGCAGTAATCCTTCTCGGTTTCGGACTGAATCTCTCCGTGATTCTGGAAACCGGAAAACAGTCACTGCCAATTATCATAACGACGATTTCAACATCCCTGATCATTGCATATCTGTTACATAAAGTTATGCATGTACCGGGAAATATTTCCACACTGGTCGGT
Source organism: Allocoprococcus similis (assembly GCF_054660775.1). Classification (NCBI taxonomy): domain Bacteria; kingdom Bacillati; phylum Bacillota; class Clostridia; order Lachnospirales; family Lachnospiraceae; genus Allocoprococcus; species Allocoprococcus similis. Next base: position 12,865 of record NZ_BAAHSG010000011.1, on the reverse strand, counting down.
GTCGGATCTTCCATCTGCGGAGGCTCTGCAATTGCCGCAACAGCACCGGTCATTGATGCGGATGATGAAGAAGTTGCACAGGCAATCTCTGTTATCTTCTTTTTCAACATGCTCGCCGCACTGTTCTTCCCGTCACTTGGTGCACTGCTTGGATTCTCAACCAAAAGCGGAGAAGCCTTCGGGATCTTTGCCGGAACTGCGATCAACGATACCTCTTCCGTAACCGCAGCGGCTTCCACCTGGGATTCGCTCTACGCGCTCGGTTCTGCCACACTGGATAAGGCAGTTACGGTCAAACTTACCAGAACGCTCGCGATCATCCCGATCACACTGGTTCTCGCATTTATCCGGACACGCAGCTCCAAAGCCGAAGGCAAGAAAGTGGAATTTAAGAAGATTTTCCCAATGTTCATCCTCTACTTTGTTCTCGCTTCCGTGATCACAACGATCGCAACTTCAGCCGGCGTATCCGCAGATGTATTTACTCCGCTGAAGACACTCAGCAAGTTCTTCATCGTCCTCGCCATGAGTGCAGTCGGTCTGAATACAAATATCATCAAGCTGATCAAAACCGGCGGCAAACCACTCGCTCTTGGTTTCTGCTGTTGGATCGGCATTACGATCGCCAGTCTTTCCTTGCAGCATGTGCTGGGAATCTGGTAAATGAAAATCTTTCTCATACTTCAAAAGCCTTGCATAAAGCAAGGCTTTTTCTATAATACGTCTTGCCGATGCCAGCAAGCTGTTCCTCTTATTATCCTTATATCTTACACAATTACTTCCAAAATCCTTTTCCCATGATACTCCAAGTCCTGGATTCCGCTCTTCTTATTTTTATTAAAATTGAAGCTTAACAAATATCCTCTGTCCTGCTTATAGTATTCCAGATATTCAAACAGCTGCTCTTCCCCTCGCATATGGTATTCGTTTCCACGCCAAATTTTAAGCTCAATAATAAACTGCTTTCCTTTATAGTCAATGATAATATCTGTACGTCTGCTGTCTCTCGTTCTTGCTTCAATATAATAATTTCCGGTTCCATTGATGATCGGTTTTAAATATAAAAGAAATAATTTTCTTCCATTTTCCTCTATAAATTTCTGATCATTATCTGAATATATCTCTTCATAATATTCATAAAATTTCTTCATCACCAGATCCATCTGAAGCATTCCCGACACAATAAACTGATTACGATTTGATGCTGTCTCCATATACAGCTTATTATTCACAGCCATTTCTGCCAAAAACATATCATAAAACTGTGTCTCAAAAATCCGGTTTGCTACTGCAACAATCCCATTCTTATCCTTCAGAAATCCAAATGTCACCCCCAGATCAACCATCGGCGTTTCTCTTTTAAATGGAAAATCAATCCCACTGAAAAGAATATTTTGAAGCATCTCCTTTAACTGCGGGTAATCCAAAAGTTTCTTTGTCATATCATCGAATAAAGTATTTGGTTCTTTCAAAAGCAATTTAACAGCTGACAGAACTCCTTCTTTTGTCCATGCTTCTGCTCCGGTCGGATATTCTTCTGTTCCTGCCACTCTTTCATCTACCAGCTGACAGATTCTTGAAACAAGATATGGATATCCAGATGTATAATCGTACAGCAATTCTGCAACATCATTTACATTCATCCCTGTATGATAATCTTCTTCGTATTCATCCAACATCGCTGCTATCTGCTCTGCACTGAAACTCATATCTACCAGAAAATCAACCGCTATATTCCATGGGCTGTTATATTTTGACTCTTCCTGTGGATGTAATTTTAATTTCAGCGTCTTAATATCATAAACTCCGGCAAGAATAACCGACTGGAATGTCTGATCTTTTCCCTGCTGCCATTTTAAATATTTTTCTCTTAAAAGTCCTAAGAAAGACAGGAAAATCTGATTATCTGAGCTCTTATCCACCTCATCAATCATCAGAATCACTTTCTTCTGACATGCGCTACATAAAGCCGTAATCTTCGCTCCAAATGAGCGCATCGGAAACTTTTCTGACAATGGACTGTTCCACATTGCAATGATTTCTTCCGATACATTCTGTGCTCTCAGACATTCTCCAATATCCATTACCAGTCCTTCTGCCAGACTTTCAAGAGACTGAAAATATTCATCCGCCGCCTCAAAGCTAAGACTTAACACCAGATAGTCTTTCTGCAAACAGCGCTCCAGTAAATAAAGCGTTGTCGTCTTCCCGTACTGCCGTGCACGATTCATCGTAAAATAGTTTCCCTGCTCAATATAATCTTTTACGATCCGTTCAAGCCTTTCGCTGATATCTACCATATAATTTTTTTCCGGAATACAGGTTCCTGTAACACAAAATCGCTTCGGCATGAGGAATCCTCCTTTCGCTTTCTCCATATTTTTACTGGTTACTCAATTTCAAACTCCTCAAACAACTGCTCTCTATACTTCTCATCAGATGCTGCTTTAATCACATCCGACTCTCGCCCGGCTTCTGTCAGCTTGACAATCAATTTCGACAATTTTTCTTCTCCAAGCTTTATCCCCTTCTGCCGCTCCATTTCCTTTTCTTCCCATGCCTTCATGAATTTTGCCTCCACTCTTTCACTTGACCTGATCTGACAGACCTTTTGATGAAGTAACTGAATCTTCTCACTGTGACACCTTCTGGCAGTTTCATTTGTCGAATGCTCCATATATTTGAGCAATTCAATCAGTTCTGGATTTACACTTTCCGGATGTGTTCCATGACAATTTAAAAATATACGCGTCGCTCCATCTTCTAATCTGATACTTTCATCTTCCTCGCATTTCATCCGAAACGTATACTTATACAATCCCTTCCCGAATATATCAAACGGTGCAATTGTAATAATAAACACATTATTTAACGCATTAAAATCAATGCTTCCCGGCTCCATCAGATTACAGTCCAACAATGCCTGATAAAAACGGCTGCGTTTCGAAAGATTTTTCGTGTCCTCTTTCTGTGCCTCTGTGTCATATACATTTTTCTCTTCATCCCATGCATACACATCCAGCCTAATCTGGCGGTTATCCGGAAGCGTCCGTACCTCTTTTTCCGATTGAGGTGCCGATTTTAAAGATATATCCTGCTCAAAAATAATATCCAGCACCGCCTTCATATTCTCCGGATCTTCCATTGCCTCATTAAATAGAAATCGGTCTAATAGATTCAGTTCTGCTAATTGTTTTCTTCCCATATAATTCTCCTTTCGTACTTTGAAAATATTCCGAAAAGAGATTACCTATGATTATATTATCATACCATCCGATCATGTAAAAGAGAAAATCTCTTTCCGACTTATCTTCCGTTTCTGCTTCATCATCGGGTTCATGCCTGAAACTGGCTCCGAAAATGAGATTTGGCTAAAATAGATACTTGGTTGCAAACAAATAGATTTTTGTTGCGTGAGAATACGGTAGCACAATTCCACTGAATCTACAATCTCGAAAAATATCGAAATTTAACATATATACTATTTCTTTATGTAAAAAAGAGTTCCGCAATGTACTTCAACTATTCATCTATGAAAGATAAAATTTGTTTATAATGCTCAGCTAACTTTTCTGCCGATTCTAACAATCTTTCTGCCGATTTTTCTGCTGATTGCATTACTTATACATCAGTCCGAAACTCTTTTATTTTTTATCACCTACCGCCAATCGTCTCCCCATCATAACTATCCCATCCCTCGTCCTCACAGACCTCTCTTAAGACAGGCTCTTTTGAAACCACAACTCTCGCCGGCCGGTACAGCTTTTCTCCAAAGAAATACCCTTTCTGCACTACACTGACAACCCGGTTTTCTTCTACCAGATCAGTCTCCTCTATATGTACCGCCTCATGAATATATGGATCAAATACCGCCCCATTCGCTTCAACCGGCACAACATTCAGCTGATACAAACTCCGCTCCAGTGCATTCCGAAAATCAATCAAAAGCAACTTCTCTTTCATATACTCCATGCGCTTCGTCGTTCTTTCTGCACTGGCAATTCCATACTCTATGTTATCCTTCACAGTCAGCATCTTTTCGATCAATGTACTGACCCGGATCGACGTATTTCCTCTCTGGCAGTCCGCAAATACTTCTTCCGTCTGTCCGGCGATCATCCGGATTCCCTTTCCGAGTGCCAAATCGGTCTTTGCATCATCCAGATGTTCTGCGCCCCGGCAAAATTCATTTCCGGCACGAAGCACATTTTCCACAATCGATTCCGGCACAAAAGTCGGCATATTAGAGAAACGATTCAGTTTCTCTTCATGATATCGATTCAGATTAATTTCTGCAGTCTTCTCTCCTGCCTGCAATACAATTGTGACTGCTCCGCCTTCCAGTCCCACATCAATCCATGCCACCAGCCAGCTTACGTCTTTCGGAAGTTCAGGACATGCCTCTTCCATTTTCCAGGTCCGGACTCTTCTTCTGGAACCGGCACTTTCCAGATACAGATTCAGTCTTTTTCCCTCGATTCCAGAATCCAGCGAAATATTTATCTCATCCGTTTTAATCGGAATCAGCTCCTGCTCCTCGCTAAACCAAGTCAGAGGAAAACATTCCCGTCCGCCTCTGATCGTTTCAATTTCAATCCCAAGCTTCCACGGCGAAATTGCAAGTAACGTGATATGCTTTGATGCCTTTCCCCTGAAAGTTGCTCCCTGCGCCGCTGCTCCGTCCGCTGCCACAACAGAAAGTTCTTCATACCCGGACGATTCCTGCCCAAGCTCTCTCCTGGATTTCTCATCACTCAGATCATAACATGCCTTATCAGTCATCTTTGGGTACTTCTCTCCCAAAGTATATTCCAACCCTTCAAGCATCTTGATTTTATCCGAATGGTCCGAATATTCAATCTTCAGATTCTGCCTCTCATGATTTGCGATCACCCGCACCAGAAATTGCTGGTCATAGTTCATCAATTGCGCTTTTGAAAATGCACATGCTTCCACGATACTCATGCACCGCATCACCTGAAAACCTGCCTTTTCCATCGCAGTTCTTACATTCTTCTGCGTCACGATTTCCGGTACAGAAATTGTCACCACACAGTCTTTTATCTGTGCAAATGCAGTTTTTTCAAGCTCTTTTCTCAGTTCCTTCATCAGATCAATGCAGTATCGTATTCCACAAGGCTCCAATGTCGAATCAACAAGCCTGTCCGCCTCCTGCATAAACGCAAGTACCGAATGCAGATTTTTCGCCTGATTCATTTTCGCATGGACAAGTGCACGACTTCCAACCAGAACCTCTCCCAGATCATCCAGGATATAATATGCCGGCATGGAAAGAACCGGTCTGCTCTTTCCATCCAGCCAGATCCGCACATGAATCATATCCGTATCCAGGTAAATGCCAAGAACACTGTCAGGCGGTATGGAAAATTCTGAACGTCTGTACCATTCCGACTGTCGCAGAAGATTCTCCGCATATGCAATTCTCCATGCATTTTCCTCTGCCGTAATCTGATTCTCCGGCTGCGGTCCTCTTTGCATTTCCTGTTCTTGCGAAATGTTCTGCGCCTGTGCTTTCTTCTGTCCTTGCGCTGCCGCTCTTCCTGCCAGGCTCTCCTGCCCCTGCGTCTTCTGTCCTTGCGCTGCCGCTCTTCCTGCCAGACTCTCCTGCCCCTGCGTCTTCTGATCCTGTCCATTCTGAACTTGTACATTCTGAGTCTGTCTTTTCTGTGTCTGCACTTTCTGCGCCCGCGCATTTTCCGCCTTTGTCAACTTTTCGATTTCTAAAAGTGCCTCTAGCATTTCTTTTCCGGAATGATAACGCTTCTCCCGTTCAAATGAAAGTGCCTTTAACACAACCGCTTTGAGCTGCCTGCTTCCTCTCTTCGGCTCCGGAATCTCTTTACCCTGCATTCTAAGTCTGTATGCCGCCTGCATATCCTTTGCTGAAATCCGGTCCTTTTCCGGCACAAATGGCAGGCGTCCGTCGTTCAGCAGCCAGTAAAGCACCAGACCAAGGGAATAGGTATCCACACTTTTCCCGTATTTCATCTTCTTCGCCACTTCCGGCGCCATATACCAGTCCGTTCCAGCCATGGACGCACTCATGGTCTTCTCCATCGTCCGCGCGATTCCAAAATCCCCCAGCTTGAAATTCCCGAAATCCGACATCATAATGTTGTCCGGCTTGATATCACGGTGGATAACATCTCTCCGCTCACAGATTTCCAACGCACGGCAGATATCGATTCCGAGCTGCACGATTCTTGCCTCTGAAAATGTTTCCGTTTTCAGGACTTCTTTCAGTGGTTTCAGAAGCTCCATCCGGATATAAAGTGCACATCCCGGCCCGTCCGGATTTGGTACAACCGAAAAATCGTGACAATTTACAATATTGCTGTGCCCCTTAAATTCCAGCATCAGCTGATATTCCTTTGAAAAATAGTTCTGGATATAGGTATATTTTTCCCGAACCTCTTCTTCCGTCATGCCACTGTTGTAATCATCATCCAGATCAGACTCCTCTTTCGGAATCCGGATAACCTTCATTGCGGCAAGTTCTTCTTCTCCAAAGAAATCCCGCTCAATCTCATAGACGGTTCCAAAACCGCCTCCGCCTAACCTGCGCACGATCTTCCAGTCTTTCCATGGAATCTGGTTTTCATAATTATTCATCGTTTTAGTTTCTCCTGTTTCATTGGAAATCTTTATCTTTCAATTAACTTTCCATTCGCATCATATACTCTAAGTTGTTGTCCTGTTGCACCACTTTCCGTTTCTACCTCTTCATATTTCCCATATTCTTTAACATTTCCTTGTGCATCATATATTGTATAATCAGGAAATTTACCATCTTCAGCTTTTTCATAAATACTATATTCCAAAACATTTCCTTTTTCATCATACACCGTATTTTTAACCTGATTATTGTCGGAGTCATATTCTGAAATACGATAACTTTCTACCTTCCCCGTTCCATCACAAAGCGTTGACTTAATGTTATTTCCATTTTCATCGTATTCCATTTTAGACTTTTTGCGACATGACGAATACGACTATTTTCTCCTGAAAAACTTGGTAAAAACTACTAATTCTAATATACCGCAAATGTTTCTTTATGTATACTATTTGTTACGCTTTGTTTCATCTAACTCCTTACATCTGCGATAAAAAGTAGCCGGACTGATTTCCAAAATCTTTGCTGCTTTTCTGATGGAGATTTCTCCCTTTTTCCACATCTCAAAATACAGATTAAATTCTTCAGGAAGTTCGTTCTTCCTGCGTCCAAACCGAATCCCATTTGCCTTTGCGATCGCGATTCCTTCTGCCTGCCTCTGTCTGATAAAATCCCGCTCGGTCTCAGCAACATATGCAAGGATCTGAAGCACCAGATCTGAGATAAACACTCCAATCAGGTTTTCTCTGTGCAGGTCAGTATTAAGGAGTGGCATATCGAGAACCTCAATATCCACTCCTATTTCCTTTGTCAGGTATCTCCATTGTTCCAGAATCTCACCGTAATTTCTCCCGAGACGGTCGATGCTTTTCACGACCAGTACATCTCCTTTTTTTAGTTTTCGGATCATTTTCCTGTAAGATGGTCTTGAAAAATCATGCCCCGAGATCTTATCGATAAAAATATTTTTCCGGTTGACCTCAGCATTTTCAAGTGCAAGATACTGCCTGTCCGGATTCTGATCTCTTGACGATACCCTGATGTATCCATATCTTTTTTCCACTCGTAACTGCCTCCTCTTTCTTTCCTACATGAAGAAGCATACTACATGATATATGCATATGACAAAAAGCGTTGACTTGTTTTTGAATTTCACACTTTCAAATCAAATTCTAACTCATTATGCTATCCAGACTTCCTCAAAATCCCATTTATAGTAGAAAAAGGGCAGCATACAGAATTTTGCTCCTGTATGCTGCCCTCGTTATATGGTGTATTTGAAAGTTTTTAGCGTGTTGTCATTATCCTTCGATACTGATATATTTCTTCTCTTCTACTGCCGGTTTTACTTCTTTCTTCGGGACAAAGAGTTTCAGGATACCATGCTTGAACTCAGCCTTGATATCTTCTTCCGTGATATCTTCACCTACATAGTAGCTTCGCTGGCAGGCTCCTGCGTAACGTTCACGGCGGATATACTTACCAGTTTCTTTCTCCTGTTCATCCTGATCAAGTCCTTTGGCTGCGCTCACGGTCAGATATCCGTCATTCAGTTCTGCTGTAACTTCATCTTTCTTAAATCCCGGAAGATCGATCTCCAGTTCATATCCATCTTTTTTCTCTTTGATATCTGTCTTCATCAGATTGCCTGCATGATGTCCATACAGTTTTCTCTGGATCTTACGATCTGTTTTATCATCATAAAATGGTAAATCAAAGAAATCATCAAATAAGTTATCATTAAAAATACTAGGCATTAACATACGTCGTTCCTCCTTAAAAATCTATCTGAACTTTACGAATTTTCTTTTTAAGTGGCTGCCTTGGCTGGCAGCCATGTTCGCGGACATCTATGATCCGCATTCTTCATTATCCCTCAATGGAAATGTATTTTTTTTGCTCTACAGCAGGTTTTGCTGCTTCTTTTGGTACGAACAGTTTCAACGTACCATCTTCAAATTTGGCTTTGATATCTTCCTGTTTGACACCATCGCCTACATAAAAGCTTCTGCTGCAGGATCCACTGTAACGTTCACGGCGGATGTACTTGCCATCTTCATCTTTTTCATCTTTCCTCGTGTTCGTCTCAGCACTGACTGTCAGATAACCATCTTTCAGTTCTGCTTTTACATCTTCCTTTTTAACTCCAGGCATATTCATCGTTACTTCATAGCCTTTATCGCTATCCTTTACATCGGTTGTCATAAGTCCGGACTCGCTGTAATCATATCCTCCAAATGGTTCTCCAAAGAAATCATCCAATAAGTTCTCTCCAAAAATACTAGGCATTAACATAAATCATATCTCCTTTCAAAAGACATTTATTAATTTATTTAGCACATTCGGATTTACTCTGAAGTGTTGTTGTCATCCGAACCTCCGGTCGGTGGAATCTTTATCATCTCTTTTTGTTCCCCTTCCTTTGTTCTAGTTGTAATATAACACTTATTGTTAGCACTGTCAAGAGGTGAGTGCTAATTCTTTTGTGAAGATTTTGTGAACGTTTTTATTCATTCAGACTTTCCTATGTCTTTTTCTTTAGGTATATCATTGGCGGCACACCATACTCTGCACGAAATGCAGATGTAAATTTGTTCGGATTCGGATAGTCAATTTGTAATGCTATTTTCCTTTATATCACATCGCAAATGCCAATTCCGGTAATCGGTCAGTCTCAATAATCATTTCCAACATTCTGGCAAACCCTTCCGGATTTTGGATTTGATATTGCATATGATTAAATCCCTCAAAAACGGGAAAGTTACCGTGTATATAGGTCTGCATCAATGCATTCCTATATTTAAAATGTTCTTCTTTACTTCCAAATTCCCAGAATGTATGTTTCTGCAATTCTTCTGACAGTTCTGGAAATATTTTATCTTCCAGGCTATCTGCCATCTGTCTTCTCAGATTCCCATATGTCAAGTTCTTCCCTGCCTCTATAAAATAGGGCTTGATTTTATTATCGTCACACCACATGATTTTCTTTAGCGTCTTTCCTTTTGACCAATATAAACTTTTCATTGCTATATATAAGAACGGGACCATGATTCTGCGTGTTGTCTTTCCAATCTGTGCAAACTGCCCGCCATCAAAAAAAACATGCTTTACTGGTATTTTTACCTCTGTCAGGAATGCCATGGCAAGATCTGCACCAATCGAAGATGCAACTACAAGTTCTATCTTTTTGATTCCATGATTTTCCAGAAATCGTACAATTTGCTGTATCTCATCTCTTTTGCTGTGATATCTCTGTCCAGTGCAATACACGGTTGATGTAGGCATAATACAATAATATTTTTCCGCCATTTTCCCTGCAACCGGCATACTACTTTCCCCAATTACTCCCATTGCATGAAAAAACAAAATGACTGGATTTGATTTATTTCCTATTGTTTTAAATACCATACTTATACCTTCTATTTTAATCTATCTTTCTGCACTCTTCCATTCAGCAACAGCATTTCTCACCCGCTGGTCAATATCCAGACGTGCTCTCTGACATTCTTTCGGATATTTTCTTGCCGCCTGAAATGCCAGTTTCATAAAGATTCCGGAACCAATTGGCAACATCGTCTTTAACATACTCTCCGGAAAAACGAAATGGGTTCCATGCTCGTAAATAACAGACTCTAACCTGCACGTATGTGGATGTTCTTTCATACGCTGCTCCATACGGCGTATATATTTTGCAGTATCCCACAACACATCATCTTCAGCGCCAATTATCAATAATGTTCCATGAATTTTTTCAATCTTGATCATTTCTTCTTCTGTAATTGGATGAGTTGCTTCTGAATCATCAAACAGTTTTCTCGAATTAAGCATATCACCGGTACGCTTTGTTTCTTCATCAATCACATGCCAGTAGTCTGGATGTTTATAACAAAACGGCATATACGGAAGCGGTTCTCCTTTGTAAGAAAAAAGAGATTCTCCCTCAATCGGCCATTCCTTACAGCCATCTTTTTTGCCCTGCATAAATCCCTGCCAGACAAAGTCACTCGGTGTCAGACCGATCGTCAATGTAAGATTTTTAAAATAAGAAGCGGCAGTTAAAGCAAGTGTTCCTGTAGTAGATGCCCCGACAATTCCTATCTTCTGATTACCATGCACTTTTAACCAATTGATTGCTTTCTCTATACGTTCCAGCGGATAATTATGATGTCCATAATCCTTTTTTGCCGGTGACATCGTCATCACATTCACACCGAGTTTATGTAACCATTTCACGGATGTACGCGCCAGATAATCTTCTGAATCATCTCCTATCATTGCAATCATTGCACAGTCTGCATCGGTTTTACATTTCCAATATGCACCATAAAATCCGTCTGTTTTTATTTCAAAATGCCTTTTCTGCATCTGTATCATCTCCTTAATATCAGCTGCGTTTCTTTAAAACAACTATTTTGTTCGAGATATTCCGAACAGCTGGAATCTTCCCAATTACAAGATAAATCGACATCAGTTCCTTCATTCCTTCAACCAGACTGACTTCTTGCAGGATAGAAAAATTCGGTACAATCTTTTGTAGTTCTGTTCCATTCTTAACTCCCCATGTGAATTTGGCATTGCTGCCCTCTATAGATTTTTCTTTCACATGTCTTACAACAAATGGTGACATGGTTTCGACCATTACAGTTACTTTCTGAAATGATCTTTCAATAATAGAAAACATCTTTCTGATGTCCTTTTCACACAAATACATAGTAAGTCCTTCAATTATCACCAGAACATTTTCACCATGATAATCGATATCGTCCACGTAGGAATCATCCATTGCAGACTTCGCGATCTGATACACCGGACCTGTTTCAGTAAGAAACTGCCGCCTTATCTTCATAGTCTCCGGCAAATCCACATTGTACCAGCGCATATATTTTCCCACCATCCGATAACATCTGGTATCCAGTCCGCATGCAAGATTTACGACAACTGTATTTTCATGCTTCTTCAAATATTGCTCAACCATCCGGTCTAATACAATTGTTCTTGCAATCACACCATAAGTCATGGCATTATCCTTATCCGCCTTGGAAAAGTCATAATCAAGCTTTTCCACTAGTTTTACTGCAATCTCATCTTTGATCTTTGCATTTTGCTTTTTTGTTTCTTTTGCTCTTGCATACAAAGTCTGTACCATCGTTTCCGGTACGCCTGTCACATTCACTTTTTCTTTCATTATCTGTCGCCTTCCACTATTGTTTTCTTACAACACAATGCATCCTCATGCCTTCCGCCTTTTCACATAATCATAAAATTGCTTATGCAGTTCTCTCATCTCATCTGGTGCTTTCATAGCATGTTGATACATAAATTTATCTCCAAAGCTACTTTCGAATGTAATAGCAAGCATAATCGCAAGAATTGACAATGGTAGAAAACAAAAAATATTCATTTTGCCAGGCGACAACCTACCTGACTGTTTCCGCAAAAAGTTAAAATTTCTTTTCAATCTTTTTGCTGTTTTCTTCATGATCTTCCAGTCCATTCCTGCTCTTTCCGGACAATCAGCTTCATAATATGCATCTGCAATCGGCACCACCATGGCAAGATGACACAACTGCCATATATGCATATCCCTTACTTCCTGATATGGGACATGAGCACACTTCAATATCTTTGAAAATTGCTTTGTTCTTTCGGATTTATTTCCTGATATTTCTGCAAATGTTGTCGGTTGGATAATTCTCGGAGTAAGGGATGCATCAAGGATGCCATCATCATTTATACTTCCGCCTGCTCCCGGAAAAGCCGGTAATATTCTTCCTGTTCCAACAATGTCTTCCCATTTTTTATAACTGTCCAGTGAATTTACCATTGTAACAATTGTATCGCTTTTATTATTTTTTAATTCAGAAAGTGCTTCATACAGCTGGTTTTCCCGGACAGTCAGCAAGATAAAATCATAAATATCATTGTCTGGCAATTCTCCAAGAATCGTGATTTCTGCCCGTTTTATGTTCTGTTTTTTCTTATAAAGCAATCCATTTTTCTTTAAAAACTCAAGTCTTTTACCTCTGGCATAAATACTTGTATCATAACCCGCTTCTGCGAATAAAGCCGCATACAAGGATCCGATCACACCTGCACCATAAATCAATATTCTCATAGAAATCTGCCCTCTTTTTCATTTGCAAATAGTCCTGTAGCGCTATCGTTAGCAGTAACTAACTCGCATCTTCTAAAAAACCGTGTGAAAACAAAACGGGTAATCAAAGTTTTTGA
>NZ_BAAHSG010000010.1:0-129770 GCF_054660775.1 Allocoprococcus similis | reverse complement strand
ATATGAGGGTAGCATATCAAAATCAATCCCGGATTCTTTTTCTTTTCTCGAGCAGAAAGCAATATCATACTTTTCCTCTTTCAGTCCCTGTATGATCTCCGTCGTATTTCCGACCGAAAAGCGGAAATTCACATCCCAGTCTGCGTGTTCCTTCAAAAACCCGCCTACAAGCTGTGGAACAAATACACTTCCAAGCGTAAAAATATATGCGAGATCGATCACCCCGCCGGTGTCACTTGTCAGCGCCCTTGTCTTTTTTACGCCACTGTCCAGAATCTTTAAAGCTTCTTCTACATATTCCAGAAATACTTTTCCGTACTTTGTCAGTACAACGTTACGCCCTCTTTTTTCAAACAGGTTTGTCTCCAGCTCCTGCTCCAGCATACTGATGGCATGGCTGAGACTTGGCTGCGTAATGGACAGCATTTCCGCCGCTCTGGTATAGTGTTCTATATGTGCCAGTGTCACAAAGTAATGCAACTGATTCAGATTCATAAAACCATCACCCTCTTTCCTGTTCTTATATTAAACATAGCATAAATTATTTAATTATTCTATAGTTTTGTTTAAATTGTCTATCTTTTTCTATTTTCCGTCTTCCTACTATAATTTAATTTTTATCTTTTCCATTGTTTCTATAGTTATATTCTATTATTTTTCTATATATTTTCAATTTGTATTTTTCAGTTTTTTGTGGTTATAATGGATTTAACAAAAGCCGGTACGCCCAAGCCGGTATAAGACAACCTCGCGTGACTAAGATTTTTTGATTCTATTTTATTTTGATTATTAAGTCATTTTTACGGAGGAATTTCTAATGAAAAGCAAATACAAACACATTTTCGAGCCATTTACCATCAAACATATGACGGTCAAGAACCGTATCGTCATGACTCCAATGGGAACCAACTACGGTGAACAGAATGGTGAAATGAGTTTTCTTCATATCAATTATTACGAGCAGCGTGCAAAAGGCGGTACAGGACTTCTCATCGTAGAGAACGCCAGCGTTGATTCTCCACAGGGATCTAACGGAACCACACAGCTTCGTATCGATCAGGATAACTACATTCCAAGACTTTTCAAACTTTGTGAAACAGTACACAAACATGGATCCTGCATTGCAATCCAGATCAATCATGCCGGTGCTTCCGCACAGTCAGCACGCATCAATATGCAGCCGGTTTCTGCTTCTGATGTTCCTTCAAAAGCAGGCGGTGAAATCCCGCGTCCACTGGAAAAAGATGAGATCATGCACATCGTTAAGAAATACGGTGAAGCAGCAAAACGTGCGCAGATCGCAGGCTTTGACGCTGTAGAGATCCACGCAGGTCATTCCTACCTGATCAGCCAGTTCCTCTCTCCTCTTACCAACAAGAGAACAGACGAATTCGGCGGATCCCCGGAAAACCGTGCAAGACTTGCAAAACTTGTTATCGAAGAAGTAAGAAGACAGGTTGGACCATTCTTCCCGATCTTCGTTCGTATCAGTGCAGATGAATTTATGGAAGGCGGCAATACGCTGGATGACTGTCTGGATTACCTTCAGTATTTCCAGGAAGAAGTTGACGTATTCGATGTATCTGCAGGTCTGAACGGATCCATCCAGTACCAGATCGATGCAAACTACCTTCCAGATGGATGGCGTTCTTACATGGCAAAAGCTGTAAAAGAACGTTACGGCAAACCATGTATGACAATGGGTAACATCCGTAACCCACAGGTTGCTGAAGATATCCTTGCAAGAGGCGACGCTGACCTGATCGGTATGGGACGTGGACTGATCGCTGATCCGGAATGGGTAAACAAAGTAGAATTCGGTGATGAATGTGATATCCGTAAATGTATTTCTTGTAACATCGGATGTGCCGGACACCGTATCGGAATCAACCGTCCGATCCGTTGTACTGTTAACCCATCTGTAAATGGCGGCGAAGATTACAAAAAGCAGAAAATTAACAAGCCTTGCAACGTTGTTGTGATCGGTGGTGGTACTGCCGGACTGGAAGCTGCATGTACAGCTGCCGAGGTTGGATGCACTACTTTCCTGATCGAGAAGAAACCGGAACTCGGCGGACTTGCTGCCCTGATCTCCAAGATCCCGGACAAGAAGAGACTTGCTGACTTCCCGAACTATCTGATCCATCGTGCAAGCAAGCTGAAAAACCTGTTCATCTTCAAGAACACGGAAGCTACGATTGAAATGATCAGAAGCATGAATCCGAACATTATTGTAAATGCTACCGGTTCTAATCCGCTCCTTCCACCGATCAAGGGTCTTCATGAGAACATTGACAAAGAAGGCGGAAAAGTTTCTTCTATTACAAATATGATCGACCATGTTATGGAATATCCGGAAGATCTGAAAGGTAAGAAAGTTGTTGTGATCGGTGGCGGTGCCGTAGGTCTTGACGTAGTAGAATTCTTCGCTCCACGTGGCGCTGATGTAAGCATTGTGGAAATGATGCCGGTAATCGGTAACGGAATTGATCCGGTATCCAAAGTCGGAACCTTTGCACTAATGGATAAATATGGTGTAAAACAGTGTCCGAATACTGCTCTTCTTGAAGTTAAAGCGGATTCTTTCCTTGTTAAAACACCAGAAGGAAATGAAGAAGAAATGCCATTTGATTATGGATTTGTATGTCTTGGTATGAGAGCAAACGCTCCGATCCTTGATGCAGTCCGTAAAGAATTTGAAGATGAAGATGTTGAAATCATGAACATCGGTGACAGTGTACGTGCCCGCCGTATCATCGAAGGTACAGAAGAAGGACGTAACATCCTGAATGTTCTTGCCAAACATGACTACTTATAAGATTTTGTAAATATAGTATCCCCCCTGATGTCCCCTGGTTCTCGTTATGAGAGCCGGGGGATTTCTATTTGCTTTACCAAATAAAAAAGAATGTGCCTCGGCACATTCTCGCGCCGAGCGCGGTCGCTTGCGACATTCTTCATCTTCGTGCGAGTGCGCATCTCCGGCACGTAGAGCCTTTTATTTCATCGGAAGTTCCTTAGGAATTTCCGATGAAATAAAAATGCCCTGCCTACTTGCAGGACATTCTCTTTTCGTTCTCTTTTTTATAGAAATGTAATACAATCTTCTCCAGATATCTTTTCAGCACAATCTGGATCTCTTCTTTTGGATGGATCGGCTTTACCAGAATACTCTTCATCCCGGTACGCTTCGCTCCCCACACATCCGTAAAAAGCTGATCTCCGATAAACACAGTGTTTCCTCTGTCCGTGTGCATCAGCTCCATGGCTTTTATATAATTCTTCGTGGAAGGCTTATGCGCGTTAAACACATACTTGCTCTGCACCTTTTCGGCAAAAGGCTTTACACGTGGTTCCTGGTTATTGGAAATCAGGCATGTATCAAACCCGATGCTGCGCAGCCTGTCAAAAAGACGGATTGCTCTCTCATCTGCCGGTGCTCCATGCGGAACCAGTGTATTGTCAATGTCAAATACCAGTCCACGACAGCCTTCCCGATACATTTTTTCAAAATCCAGTACATAAGTGGACGCTGCATATTCGTCCGGATAAAAGGTCTTAAACATGATTCTCATCCATTTCCAGAAGCTTCTGAATCAGATCTTCACAGATCTGCAGAACCGTCTTGTTATCTGTATCTACAACGATATCTGCAGCCGCCTCGTATTTTTCTCTTCTTGCTTCCATCAGCTGCTCGATATATTCTACATTCTTGTGTCCATTGAGCAGCGGTCTGTCGTCACTGTCTTTTACACGGTCAAGAATGGTCTGTGGATGTGCAGTAAGGAGTACTACACGACCATTTTTCTTCATCTCTGCAACATTGCGTTCACGCATTGCCACACCACCACCACAGGAAATGATCACATTCTTCTTCTCCTGCATCTCGATCAGAAGGTTGGTCTCCATATTACGGAAATATTCCTCCCCATAGGTTTCAAAAATATCGGAAATACTCATGCCTTCGCGTTCTGCAATCAGCTGGTCCATCTCAACCACTTCCATGGCAAACATGGTACTAAGATAATCAGAGATCGTACTTTTTCCAGCTCCCATAAACCCGATCAGGACAATGTTGTAATCAAAAAGCTTTCTTGCCTGGATCTTCTTACTGTTGCGCTGGATACGCTCAAATACATCATAAATCTCGTCTCTGTGCTTATTATTGTGAAGGCTGAACATCAGTCTCTTCTTCTGCTTTTCTTCCTGTTCCGGCTGCAGGATCGGCATACCATACTCTTCTTTGTATGCCATGATCTTTTCAATGATCGCATATCTTTCTTTTAATGCCTCTGTGATCTTCGCATCACAATTTGCAAGTTCTTCACGGTATAATTCCAAATCGTTCATCTATCAATTCCTCGTTTCTCACTCTACTGCTTTCCGGACACCTTTAATTGCCCGTTATACTAAGACATTATAGCAGACTCTTTGAAAGTGAATCAATAGATATTTTTTATTTTGCGTTATCCAGGACCGCTTTTACATCACTTTTAAACTGCTTCCAGGCATCTTCATTTTCGACAAAGTATTTCGGACAGATTTTCCCTGTAATATCATAATGTCGGATCACATCTTCTTCTGTCAGAGAAAACTTTTCACACAGCCATGCTGTAAGTTGCACCATGCTCTTATAAGTTGCCTCGTTGAACTTTCCGGTCTCGTCCGGATGACAGCACTCAATGGACACCGTATCAAAATTCCGTGTATTGGATGCATAAGCAACCTCCCAGGTCGGTACGCATTGTACGATTTCCCCGTCCAGTCCCACTACAAAATTGCTGCTTGCCTGCGTAATGTGACTGTCCTTCAGTCCTTCAAAATAGTCTCTGTTCTCCATCGCTGTCGAACCAGGGTTGGCAGTGTAATGAATGACTATTCCGGTAATCTCATTGGTTGAAAGTCCCGGTCTTGAATATTCATTCACAGTTAACAGTTCTACATCAATATCCGGCTTTTGGGCACTGATCACTTCATCAGAAAGCTCACTGTATGCTCTCTGTGCGAAGATTCCTCTTCCACTGATCTTCATAATAGAAAGTGCAAGAAGCAGTGTGATCAGGATCGTACTCCCCACCTTTATATAACGGCTCATTCTGCGCCTCTTATTCGCCTCATAATAGCTTTTTCCATTGCCACCCCTGTACAGGTTGGCTCTGGCGTTTTTCTTCCTTCTTCGGTTCATTTCGTCATCTCAATCTTTTGTGTTTTTTGCAAATTTTCTGTTGGAATTCCAACTATATCTAGACTATCATAAAATGGTGAGAAATTGTTGAAAAAAATATTATTTTTTTATTAAGGTGGTGGGAAGGGGACGTGTACATCTGCGGAAAATCAATTGCTGCCGGATTCCGTTGTGCAAACCATTCCAGTGAACCACTTAGGGCGAAAATCGTGTTCAGCAGAGGCTTCCACGATTTTTGTGTTTCATCTCCATTGCACAACAATCGAATCTGGCAGCAATTGATTTTCCTCCGACGCACACTGGTTTTCCCTTTGACCCAGTCGTTCGGTTGACTGTTGAAGGTTTGGGTGAAGTTTGAAAATAGTTGGATAATGTAAGAGAGAAGAATCGTCTCTCTTACGGAAATGATTCTTCTCTCTTGATTAATTTTATATCTTATTCATCTACGCTGTAGTTTGGTGCTTCTTTTGTGATGTGGATGTCGTGTGGATGGCTTTCTTTGAGGGATGCGGAGGAAATCTTTACGAAACGTCCTGTTGTCTTGAGGGTTTCGATGTCTGGTGCTCCACAGTAGCCCATTCCGGAACGGAGACCGCCCATTAACTGGAATACTGTATCCTCTACAGATCCTTTATAAGCAACTCGTCCTTCTACGCCTTCCGGTACAAGCTTCTTCGCATCTGTCTGGAAGTATCTGTCTTTGCTTCCGTTCTCCATTGCTGCGATAGATCCCATTCCACGATATACTTTGTATTTTCTTCCCTGATAGAGTTCGAATGTTCCCGGGCTCTCATCGCATCCTGCGAAGATGCTTCCCATCATACATACGTTGGCTCCGGCTGCGATCGCCTTGGTCATATCACCTGAGTACTTGATACCACCATCTGCAATAATCGGAATTCCCGACTCTTTTGCTGCTTCGTAGCAGTTCATAACAGCTGTGATCTGTGGTACACCGATACCGGCTACGATACGGGTTGTACAGATGGATCCAGGTCCGATACCAACCTTAACTGCATCAACACCTGCATCGATCAGCGCTTTTGTTGCTTCTCCTGTTGCAACGTTACCTGCGATCACCTGAAGATCCGGGAATGCATCCTTGATCATTCTTACGGTACGAAGTACATTTGCTGAATGTCCGTGTGCCGAATCAAGTACTACTACGTCTACTTTTGCTTTTACAAGGGCTTCTGCTCTTTCAAGACAGTTCGCTGTAATACCGATCGCTGCACCACACAGAAGTCTTCCCTGCGCGTCTTTTGCTGACAGCGGGTATTTGATCTGTTTCTCAATATCTTTAATTGTGATCAGACCTTTTAAGTTAAAATCTTTATCTACGATTGGAAGTTTTTCTTTTCTTGCTTTTGCGAGGATCTTCTTTGCTTCTTCCAGGGTGATACCTTCCTGTGCTGTTACAAGACCTTCGCTTGTCATGGATTCTTTGATCTTCTTGGAGAAATCTTCTTCAAACTTGAGGTCACGGTTCGTAATGATACCTACCAGCTTTCTTCCTTCTGTGATCGGAACTCCGGAAATACGGAACTTCGCCATCAGTTCATTAGCATCTGCCAGTGTGTGCTCCGGTGACAGATAGAATGGATCTGTAATAACACCATTCTCAGAACGCTTAACCTTGTCTACTTCTTCTGCCTGCTGTTCAATCGACATATTCTTGTGAATAATACCGATACCTCCCTGGCGTGCCATAGCGATCGCCATACGATGTTCGGTAACAGTGTCCATTCCCGCACTCATCATCGGTATGTTAAGCTTAATGCCCTTTGTAAGATAAGTTGATAAATCAACCTGATTTGGAATTACTTCTGAATAAGAAGGTACCAGAAGTACATCATCGAAGGTAATTCCTTCTCCAATAATCTTTCCCATGATTTTTCTTCCTTTCTCTCTCGTCTGTAATTTTGATTTTCTGCTATGATAACGCATAAATCCATGCTATGTCAAGTCTTTTATCGAGTACATTCGTCCGTCCGTGACAATCACGTTTCTGCAGATCACTGATAGTTTTACGTAACCGTCTTTCCGGATGCAATTGTCCCCCCGGAACCTGCAAGCTTTTCTGCACGTCTTTCGGGAATTATTTACAAAAAACTTTTCTTGGTGCCAGCATCTTCAGTCCTTCACAGACTGTCTTATTCGGCTCAAAAATAATCTTTTTCTTTTCCCCGTTATTTACAACGATCAGCTCATATGTATCTGCCCCCGGCATACCCGAACTGTAATCGGTTCCTTTCAGCCCCTGATAAGGTCTGAGTTCCGGCGAACCGGAAGGTGCCATCATCTCAAGATCCGTCATCTCCATCGAAAAGATATTTTTCCGACGGGATTTTGCCATAATCTTATCAATATCCAGACTTCCGTTCACAAATAAATACTCATATTCAACATCCATACTCCGGAACAAAAAAACATCCAGTGCGATCATGATCACCGGACCGATTATACCGAATGGGATCATAAATATAAGTACGACCGACAGAACAGTAAGTATGATAAGTATTGCTTTGATCAGCGTCGTCGAAGATGCTTTCTGCCTCTTCACCAGCTGTTCTGTGTAAAAATCACCCATATCCTAACCTCCAAATTTATATATTAGAACTATTGTAACACTTTTATAATAAAAAGAAAACTCCTCTTCTGAGGAGTTTTCTAAAAATCATATTTTTAGCTTACATCATGCCCATTCCCGGAGCTCCGCCTGCCGGCATAGCCGGTGCATCCTCTTTGATGTTAGCAACAACGGATTCTGTTGTAAGGAGTGTAGATGCAACACTTGTAGCGTTCTGCAGTGCGCTTCTTGTTACTTTTGCAGGATCAAGGATACCTGCTTTCACCATATCAACATATTCTTCATTGTAAGCATCAAAACCATTTCCAGGTTCAGCTTCTCTTACCTTGTTGATGATAACTGCACCTTCAAGACCTGCGTTAGCTGAAATGTGGAATAATGGAGCTTCCAGAGCTTTGAGAACTACTTTTGCTCCTGTCTTTTCATCACCTTCCAGAGTTTCTGCAAGTTTGGCAACTTCTTTAGATGCATGGATGTATGCAGATCCACCACCTGCAATGATTCCTTCTTCTACTGCAGCTCTTGTCGCATTAAGAGCATCTTCCATACGGAGTTTTGCTTCTTTCATCTCTGTCTCAGTAGCAGCACCTACACGGATAACTGCAACTCCGCCGGCGAGTTTTGCAAGTCTTTCCTGAAGTTTTTCTTTATCAAAATCAGATGTTGTCTCTTCGATCTGGGCTTTGATCTGTCCGATTCTTGCTTCCAGAGCAGCCTTATCACCCATACCATCAACGATAACTGTATTCTCTTTCTGAACTTTTACAGATTTTGCACGTCCAAGCTGTGCCATAGTTGTATCTTTCAGTTCCAGACCAAGTTCTTCCGAGATTACCTGTCCGCCTGTTAAGATTGCAATATCTTCCAGCATAGCTTTTCTTCTGTCACCATATCCAGGTGCTTTTACTGCAACTACATTGAATGTTCCACGCAGTTTGTTGACGATCAGAGTTGTAAGAGCTTCTCCTTCGATATCTTCTGCTACGATAAGAAGTTTGGCTCCTGACTGTACGATCTGTTCCAGCAGCGGAAGGATTTCCTGAATATTAGAAATCTTCTTGTCTGTGATCAGGATATATGGATCATCAAGATTTGCTTCCATCTTTTCCATATCAGTGCACATATATGCTGAAATATATCCACGGTCGAACTGCATACCTTCTACAAGGTCAAGTTCTGTCTTCATTGTCTTTGACTCTTCAATTGTGATAACGCCGTCGTTGGAAACTTTGTCCATAGCTTCTGCTACCATCTCACCTACACTGTCATCACTTGCTGAGATAGCTGCTACTCTTGCGATCTGCTCTCTTCCTGTAACTTTGCTGCTCATCTTCTTGATAGCTTCCACAGCACAGTCTGTTGCTTTCTTCATACCTTTTCTTAATACGATCGGGTTTGCACCTGCTTCCAGGTTCTTCATTCCTTCGTGTACCATAGCCTGTGCAAGAACAGTTGCTGTTGTTGTACCATCACCTGCAACATCGTTGGTCTTAGATGCAACTTCACGGATCAGCTGTGCTCCCATATTTTCAAATGCATCTTCCAGTTCGATTTCTTTTGCGATTGTTACACCGTCATTTGTGATAAGCGGTGCTCCGAATGATTTATCCAGAACTACGTTTCTTCCTTTTGGTCCGATTGTTACTCTTACTGTATCAGCAAGTTTGTTGACACCTGCTTCCAGTGCCTTTCTTGCGTCTGCTCCGTATTTAATTTCCTTTGCCATTTCTATCACTCCTGATTCTTAAAAATAAAATTCTGTTCTGATCTGAAAATCTGATTTTTATCTGTATATGATCTCCTGCAGGATTATCTGATCACTGCAAGAATATCATTCTGTTTTACAATGATGTATTCTTCATCATCGAGTTCTACTTCTGTACCTGCATATTTGGAATAGATAACTTTATCACCTACAGAAACATTCATCGTAACTTCTTTTCCATCAACAACTCCGCCTGGTCCTACAGCAACAACTTCTGCCTGCTGTGGTTTTTCCTTTGACTGTCCAGGAAGTACGATTCCTGATTTTGTAGTCTCCTCTGCAACTAACTGTTTTAATACAACTCTGTCAGCTAATGGTTCTAATTTCATTATAAATTCCTCCTAACTCTATCTTGTTAGCACTCAACAAAATCGAGTGCTAAAAACTTTCTAGGTATAAGATAGCACTCTCTTTCTTTTTTGTCAACATTCGATTTTGAATTTTATAATTACTTTAGATTTATTTCATAAAATCCATTCGTCACCTGCAGGACCAGAATCATACCTGCACGGTTCTCATATCGCTCCTTTATCATCCCTGTACACACAGTCTCACATGTGATCGTCCGGATCCGGCATTCATATACTGCATCCAGTGAAATATCAGAAAGACTGCCTGAGCGCAGGATCAGATGTACCTGCTCCATCTCCTTCTGATATTCTATGACTGTTGCCTCGTAAATATTCTCATCTTTTTCCTTATCTTCTTTCAGATACTGTACCATCGTAAGTACAGCTTTATCTCCATCATACATGCTCTCTTCTCTCCTTTTTTACAAATATAGTCCCCCGTTAAAGAAAAGGGCATCAGATTTGTCTGATACCCCTCTTTTACTTTTATCCTTAATTCATTTTTTCTTTTTTGATCTTATCCAGTTCTTTGAACACGTAATCATTCACAACCTTGATGTAAGTTCCTTTCATACCGGATGAACGGGATTCGATCACGCCTGCACTCTCAAATTTACGGAGTGCATTGACAATTACAGAGCGGGTGATTCCCACACGGTCTGCAATCTTGCTTGCCACCAGAATGCCTTCCATTCCGTTAAGTTCATCAAAAATATGGATGATTGCTTCCAGTTCAGAGAAAGAAAGAGTGCTGATCGCAGATTGTACGATCTGCTCTTTTCTGGTCTCTTCTGCACTCTCTTCGTTAACAGAGCGGAGCATCTCAAGTCCCACGACAGTGGTTCCGTACTCGCTCAAAATGATGTCGTCGATTTCGTACATGGACTCTTTTCTGTATAAAAACAGAGTTCCAAGTCTCTCTCCTGCAATGTTGATCGGAGTAATGATCGCCTGATATCCCTGAGATACATCAGCTGTAAATCCAAGTGTCTGCAGATTAACATTCTCTTTTGTGGAAAGAATACTGAGAAGACGTTCATTTAACATCGGATCAATATGTTCTCCCACTTCGTCCTGCAAAAGCTCATGGATCTCCGGGACTCCTTCGCATGTGCTGACACCGAGTACCTTTCCTTTCTTACTGACTACCAGTACATTCGATGCCAGAATCTCTGTCAGAACTTCACAGATATCTGTAAACACAACTTTGCTTGAATTATTATTGTGCAACAGTTTGTTAATTTTTCTTGTTTTATCCAATAATTGTACGCTCATATCTGCCTCCATATACTTTTATTAAAAATGTGCGTTTCCGTTCGCATTTTTCACGAATATGAAATATTGTTGAAATTATGTGCACAAATTAGTCAAAAAAATGTGCACATAAATATATTATCATACAATTCTGAATAGTTCAATGAAATTTGATTTATTTTTCATCTTTCTCTTTATTTTTTACAAATCCACACTGCTCATTACCGCAGACAAGTTTATTTCCTTTTTCTACCATATAGCTTCCGCATTTCGGACATTTTTCTTCTGACGGCTTCTGCCATGACATAAAATCGCATTCCGGATTATCCTCACATCCGTAATAACGTCTGCCTTTCTTTGTCTTACGCAGCACAATGTCTTTTCCGCATTTCGGGCAGGCAACTCCGATCTTCTCCAGATACGGTTTGGTGTTGCGGCATTCCGGGAATCCGGGACATGCAAGGAACTTTCCATGGGGACCGTATTTGATGACCATATTTCTTCCACATTCTTCGCAGACTACATCGGTTACCTCATCCTCGATTTTAACTGTTTCCAGCTCTTTTTCTGCTTTTTCAACCGCTTCATTCAAATCCGGATAGAAATTGCTGATAACCGATTTCCACTCTACCTTTCCTTCTGCGATCATATCCAGAAGTCCTTCCATATAAGCGGTAAAATTGACATCGACAATGCTTGTGAAAGACTGCTTCATAATATTATTGACCACTTCTCCAAGCTCAGTCATATAAAGATTCTTGTTCTCTTTTGCAACGTATCTTCTTGCAATGATCGTAGAGATCGTTGGTGCATAGGTACTCGGACGTCCGATTCCAAGCTCTTCCAGTGTCTTTACCAGAGATGCCTCGGTGTAATGTGCAGGTGGCTGTGTGAAATGCTGCTTATAATCAAAGGATTCTTTCGTCAGTTCTGAATCTTTGTCAATACTCTTGACCATTACATTTCCACTCTGTTTTTCCTCATCGCTTTCCACATATGCCAGACGGAAACCTTCAAATACAATCTTAGATGCCGATACCGTAAAACGGTAATCATCTGCTCCGATTTTAACAGAAGTTGTCTCATATTTTGCCGGCTGCATTCTGCTCGCCACAAAACGCTTCCATATCAGCTGATACAGACGGAACTGATCTCTTGTAAGAGATTCTTTGATTTCTGCCGGAACACGGGTAACATCTGACGGACGGATGGCTTCGTGTGCATCCTGAATATTTTTCCCGTCATTCTTCTGCTTCTGTTCCGATGCAGTCTCTGCCACATACTCTTCTCCGTAGGCTTTTCCAACGTAGGCTCTCGCATTTGCATCCGCCTCCTCAGAGATACGGGTCGAATCAGTACGCAGGTAAGTGATCAGACCAACCGTTCCGCTTCCTTTGATATCCACACCTTCATAAAGCTGCTGTGCGATACGCATCGTCTTTGAAGTTGCAAAATTCAGTGCTTTGGATGCCTCCTGCTGAAGGGTACTGGTCGTAAACGGAAGCGGTGCTTTTTTGCTTCTCTCACCGCGCTTTACGTCGACTACTTTATATTCTGCATCTTCCAGTTCTGCAAGAATCTTATTCAGTTCCTCTTCATTATGGATCGTAATCTTCTCATCCTTTGTTCCGTAGAATTTTGCTGTAAGAAGCTTCTTTTCTCCCTTTATCTTGAAATTGGCGTCCAGTGACCAGTATTCTTCCGGAATAAAAGATGCAATCTCATCTTCCCGGTCCGCAATGATGCGAAGTGCTACTGACTGTACACGTCCGGCACTGAGACCTCTTTTTACTTTTGCCCAGAGAACCGGACTGATCTTATATCCCACAATACGATCCAGCACACGACGCGCCTGCTGCGCATCTACCAGATCCATGTCGATATCACGTGCATTTTTCAGTGATGCCTTTACCGCACTTTTAGTGATCTCGTTAAAGCTGATCCGGTATACTTTCTTTCCTTCCAGCTTAAGTGCTTTCATCAGGTGCCAGGAAATTGCTTCTCCTTCACGGTCCGGGTCAGTTGCAAGATAAATCTTATCTGCTTTTTTTACTTCTTTTCTAAGCCCTGCAAGGATCTCACCTTTTCCTCTGATTGTAATGTATTTCGGCTCAAAGTCATGCTCCAGGTCTACTCCCATCTGACTTTTCGGCAGATCTCTTACATGTCCGTTGGATGCCATTACCACGTAATTGCTGCCGAGAAATTTCTTTATGGTCTTCACTTTTGTCGGTGACTCTACAATCACAAGATAACGTGCCATATATTATATTCCTCCATATTAACAGTGTCAGATCATTTTGATCTGACATAATAATTTTTTGATCTTTCCTGAATGCATCCTTTCAACTGAAGAGATACACAGATTCCCATCACCTCCTGTGGAGTAAGTCCGGTTTCTCTCTGTAAATCATCCAGCCCCCGCGGATACAAACCGAGCTTACTATACACCAAATTTTCTTTTGTTTCAAGCTTTATTTTGTTTTTCGTGTCTGATATAATTGCGATTTTCTTCTTTATCAGCCCTTTTATGACCAGTTCTTCCAGCAAATCTTCTTCATTCAGAAGAATCCCTGCCCCCTGCCGGATCAGGCGGTTACAACCACAGCTCAGCGGCTCTGTCACCATCCCCGGGAGGGCATAAATGTCTCTTCCCTGTTCAAGAGCCATGTCTGCTGTAATCAGGGATCCGCTTTTTTCTTTTGCCTCCATAACGAGTACCACATCGGCAAGTCCGCTGATCAGACGGTTTCTTGCCGGAAAATGCCAGGCAACCGGCGGAGTTCCCGGTGGCTGTTCAGACAGTATACCTCCGCGCTTTATTAAATCTTTATAGAGTCCTTTATGTGCCGCCGGATAACATACATCTGCTCCGCCTCCCAGAACCGCAAATGTCTTCCCTCCGACATTTAATGCAGCCCGGTGTGCCATCCCGTCAATTCCCAGTGCCATTCCACTGATGATCTGGATTCCGCTCTCCGCAAGTCTTTCAACAAAGCGAAGCGTCATTTTCTCACCATAGCTGCTACATCTTCTGGCACCTACCACCGCCACCGACGGGATTCCCTCCTGTGGCATCTTCCCGATAAAAAAGAGTGCATACGGCATTCCTGCAAGTTCTTCAAACCGTTTCGGATAATTGTTCTGTCCCCGGACTGCCATCTGAATTCCCCGGTCCGCCGCTTTTTGATACGCTTCCCTCCAGTTCCTTTTTTTCTTACTTTCTTTCAGGATCCCCCACTCTTTTTCTGTAATTATCTGTTCTCTGATTCCTTTTTCTTCTATATAATAGACCGCTTCCGCAGATCCGTTCTTTCTGCATAATTCACACTTTCTGTCACCTGTGATTCCTTCCACACACGCCAGCCAGTATGTATACCACATTTCACTCATTTCTCTTATCCCCAGTATTCTTTATCCATAACCCGATACCCCAGTGCCTCTCGAAGTGCCGCAAGATCGATCTCCTCTTTTTCCTCCAGATCCGCGATCGTCCGTGCCACCTTTAACACCTTATGATAGCTCCTCACCGTCAGGTTCATCACTTCATAAGCCTGGCGCATCATCCGTTCTTCCTCTTTCCCAAGACGGCAGTATTTTTCAATTTCATTTTGCCCCATCTGTGCATTTTTTGTCAGCTTTTCTTCCTGAAAACGTTCCATCTGACGCATTCTTGCAAGCATCACTTTTTCCCGCATGCCTCTGGAATCCATCCCTGTTCCCTTTCCGGTCAGTTCTTCATATTCGACCTTGGGTGCCTCCATGCAGATATCAATCCGATCCAGAAACGGCTGGCTCAGCTTTCCCTGATAATTCCGGATCTGCCCGGGCGTACAGGTACATTGGGGACCAGGAGCCATTCCGCAGGGACATGGATTTGTTGCAGCAACCAGCATAAAATCTGCCGGAAAAATATAAGCTCCCTGCTGCCTTGCCAGATGAATGCATTTTTCTTCCAGCGGCTGCCTGAGCACCTCCAGAACACCTCTCGGGAACTCCGCCAATTCATCCAGAAAAAGAACACCTCCATGCGCAAGTGTTGCTTCTCCCGGCGATGGGATTCGTCCGCCTCCGATGAGTGCTGCCCGTGTCACGGTATGATGGACCTCCCGGAACGGTCTCTGCCAGATCAGCGGATTCTCTCTTTTAAGCAGTCCCGCCGTACTGTAAATCCCCGTGATCTCCAGACTTTCTTCCCGGTCAAGCGGTGGCAGGATCGTCGGGATCCGTTTGGCAAGCATCGTCTTTCCGGAACCGGGCGGCCCGACATAAAGCAGGTTATGTCCTCCTGCCACTGCCACCATCGTCGCCCTTTTTACTGCTTCCTGTCCCTGAATATCACTATAATCTATGTCCCATTCTTCCGTTCCATGAGCCTCTTCTTTGTCAGGTTTCTCCATCTGAGGCATATACTCACCCTTCAGCCATCTGCATACCTCTTCCAGAGTCTCTGCCCCAAAAATCTGTATTCCCTGCGCCAGCCTTCCCTCATCCTCATTTGACTTCGGAATCACACAACACCTGAAACCAGCCCTCTTTGCTTCCAGAACAATCGGAAGGATTCCCTCTGCCGGCTGCAGCTTTCCATCCAGTCCGAGCTCCCCTGCAAGTAAGATATCCTCCACGGCTTTTTCCGGGAATCTCCCCATTGCCCCAAGTACTGCAACTGCAATTGGAAGATCAAATACAGATCCCTTCTTGCGGACACATGCCGGCGACAGATTGATCACAATCTTTTTCGCCGGCATGGTATAACCGGTATTGCGCATGGCAGTTCTTACCCGTTCTGCTGCTTCCTTTACCTCCGAAGACAGATATCCCACCATATGAAACATTGGAAGTCCGTTCCCTGCATCTGCTTCTACCTGCACAAATTCTACTTTCAGCCCCAGAATCGTTGCCGAATGTACCTTGTAAAATCCCATATTAAATTCACCCTTGCCTTTCCCCGGCAAAAGTTCAGAAGTTTTATTTCAGAAAATGTATGGCGAAATGCCATGAGTGATTTGCTAAAAGAAAACCGATATCTTTTAGAAAATGTATCCTTATGATAGTATGGGGAGGGGGATTTTGTCAAGATAATTGGGAGGGGAAATTTGTGTGAGTAGGTTGTGAGGTCATCGTGGGAGAATCATCTCTTTCGATTCCATTGTGCAAACCATTCCGAGAAGCCTCTGAAAGCGAAAATTGTGTCAGCAACGGCTTCCACAATTTTTGAGTCTTCTCTCCATTGCACAATAAGTGAATCGAAAGAGATGATTCTCCCACGACGACCGCTGTACTTTACTGACAAAGTTTTGCCTTGCTATATCATAGTGGAGACAAAATGCCTCTGCACAGGCAGGGCGAGACCTTGTGTGCAGAGGCATTTTGCTAAAATAGTTATTTACTTAATCTTTGTTTCATGTATTCGTTGGCGTTTAATTCTAAGGTGTCGTCCAGTGGGGCGAGTGGGGCGATTTTGCCATATTTGCGTTCGAGGGCAGTTTGTAATATAAAATCGCAAAGTACCGGGTTCTTTGGTAAAAGAGAGCCGTGCGAATAGGTTCCGAAGACATTTTTGTAGCGGGCTCCTTCGGTTTGGTCTTCTCCGTTGTTGCCGTAGCCTTTGAGCATTTTGCCGAGTGGTGATACGCCTTCGCCCAGGTAGGTCTTACCGGAATGATTTTCAAAGCCGACTACGACAGATCCACTGCTCTCCGGAAGTGTCTCAAACATGTAGTTGCCGATCATACGCTCTTTGGAGCCAACGGTATGAATGTTGATCGCGCCGGTGAAGTCAAGCTGGACTCCATCCCAGGTCTTATAATACTGACCAAGCATCTGATAGCCTCCGCAGATTGCCAGGAAGATCTTTTCATCTTCCACGGCTGCGCGGATCTCTGCTGCTTTTCCGGTTCCCAGGTCTTTCAGAAGGACTTCCTGTTCAAAGTCCTGACCTCCGCCGATGAAGAAGATATCATAGCGGTTTGCATCCAGTGCCTCTCCGATCGAGCAGCCTTCTACATTGACCTTGATCCCACGATCCTCCATACGGCGTTTCATTGTGATGATATTACCCCGGTCTCCATACAGATTAAGGATGTCCGGGTAGAGATGACAGATATTCAGTTCCATAATTCCCTTTCCTCCTTATTCGTAAAATGCCTTAATATCGGTATGCTTGCTGATCTCGCCACGCAGGTCAAACATAGCGGTATAGGTCGGCATAATAAATGTCGGTGTCTCATCAGCTCCGATTGCCTCTAAAAGGTTCTCATAGTCGCGGATCACTTCAATCCGTCCAGTGTCAAATCCTGCATATTTCAGGCGGAGCGCCATATCATCTGCACGGACTCCGGATACCAGAATACGGGTAAAGCGTGCACTCTGACGGGCAAGTGCTTCAAAATCCACATCCCAGATCCAGCTGATATCGGTTCCATCTGCATAACGGTCATTCAGAAGGAACGCAATCTTGCACTCTTCCTCATCATTAGAAATCTGGTTGATGACCTGATTGTACCCTGCCGGGTTCTTGACAAGCATCATACGTGCTTTAGACTTGCCAAGTTCAAACTGTTCCGCACGTCCGAAGCCACACTCAAATCTGCCGAGTGCATCGACTGCGGTGTCTTCATCGATTCCAACAATCTCCGCAGCCGCAACACAGGCTGCCGCATTGTAAATATTGTAGCCTCCAGGAAGGTTAATGTGCACATCATGGCTATGCCCGAATGCATTTAACACGATATCCGAAGAATCTGCTCCGGTACGCACTACCTGCGTCACGCCAACCTGTGGTGTCTGCCGGTGATATCCACATTTCGGACAGCGGAAACCGCCAAGATGGCTATAAGTTCTGTAATCGTATTCATATTCTGTCTTACAATGAATACAGTACACTGCATCAGACAGTTCAAACGCTGTCTCTTTGTAAATCGGTACATCCACCCCGAACCATACGACCTTATTCGGTACATCATCTGCAAGAGATGCCGTCAGTGAACAGTCCGCGTTCAGGCACAGGGTTGCATCCGGTACATGGGTAATTCCTTCGCGGATTGCATTCAGCGTGTGGGTGATCTCCCCATATCTGTCCAGCTGGTCACGGAAAATATTGTTGACTACCAGACACTCTACCGGCAGCATCTCACTGGTCTTACGGAATGCTGCCTCATCGCACTCGATCAGTGCATGTGTGTAGGAACACTTGCCAGAAAGACTGCAGTGCTGTGCAAACACCGTAATGATCCCGGTCAGAAGATTGGCACCGGATTTATTTGCAAAGTACTTATATCCGGCTTCTTCAAATGCCTGCTCGATCATACGGGACGTGGTCGTCTTTCCATTGGTTCCGGTCACTACCGTAACCTTCACCCCACGTGATAATTCCTTTAAAATATCTTTGTCAATTTTTAATGCGATCTTGCCCGGCAGGTTCGTTCCGCCACGTCCCATCCGCCGCAGGACTGCGTTGGATGTCTTACAGGCAAGTACCGCTAATCTTGTCTTTATTCCCATAATTTTTCCTTTTCTCTCGTAATCTCATTTCTTTTGTAAACCATGTCTGCTACTACATGATTCAACGCTCATTATAACGCATTTTCAGACGTACCACAAGCGCAAAATAACCCGAATGGAAAAGCACAGAACGTTTCACTTTTACATACACTGTTAGTAACTCTATTTTGAGGTAATCATATTGAAATCCTTTCCTCCGCCTCTTACTCCAAAAGAGGAATCCGAGCTTCTCAGACGTAGTGCAGACGGTGACAATGAGGCCCGTCATATTTTGATCGAGCGCAATCTCCGTCTGGTCGCTCATGTCATAAAAAAATATCAGCATCTGGAGGACGATACAGAAGATCTTCTTTCCATCGGAACCATCGGCCTTATCAAAGCAGTCTCCACCTTTAACCCGGACAAAAAAGCCCGGCTTGCCACCTACGCCTGCCGCTGCATCGAAAATGAGCTTCTGATGATGCTGCGCACCAAGCGGAAGAGTAACCGGGAAACCTCCCTATACGAACCGATCGGTACAGACCGGGAAGGGAATGAGATCCGCCTGTATGATATCATCGAATCTGATGAAGAAGATGCCTGTATGCAGCTTGCCCTGAAAAATGATATTTCTCTTCTCTATGAAAAACTGGAATCCGTTCTCACCGACCGCGAACAGCTGGTACTGAAAAAACGCTACGGTCTTTATGGTGAAAAAGAATATACCCAGAAAGAAGTTGCAGCTTCTCTTGGCATCTCACGTTCCTACGTTTCGCGGATTGAAAAAGGGGCGATTCAAAAACTCCGCCCCTGCTTTCTTCCTTCTCATTTTTAATTTCTGTCCGGTCCAGATCCTGTCTGTCCATTTCAAAATTCATGATGCTTCTTTCACACTGACAGACAGGACACTCTACTCAAACATTCCTATACCAAAAAGCAAAATGCCAATTCCAAGAAAGACGCTGCTTACCAGCACAAGCCCCAGCAGAGTTTTCTTTTTTTCTCTTGGCAGAAGCCCCCTGTCGTATCCCGGCTGTCCTTTATGGATCAGGTAATTTCCCGCATAAAGCAGAAACGGTCCTGCCGATGCATAAATAAAATACACCGCCACCGTTACAAGCAAAATACCGGTCGATGCCATAGCTTCTGCACTTTCCATCTGCTCTGAAGCCACACTGGAAGTAAGCTGTAAAAGCAATGTCGGTAACGCATTATTGATCAGATGGAAGAGCATGTTATAAAACATGTTATCCGTCTCGGCAAGCAGATATCCCATGGCGATTCCAAGCATCGCTGTCGGCACAAACCGCCAGAAGCTTCCGTGAAATGCACCGAACACTACTGCACTGATCAGAATTGCCGGCCATGGACTCCTAAAGCCACGGAAACAGCTGAAAAGCCCGCCTCTGAATGCCATTTCCTCAAAAATCGCCGGCGTGACACAGATCAGAAGAAATGCAATTCCAAACGGCAATCCGCCGGATAATTCACTCACATTTTCTGTAGCCCCGCTCATCTGCTCAGGAAATACATAAAGCAGGATCGATGTCGGAATCATCGTGATCAGAAGGGTTCCGATCCACATCAGCACTGTTCCGACAGTCTTTGCGATCGTCGGTCTGTGAAATGGAAATGCACGCTTTACGTCTTCCCGGAAAAGCGCTACTGTTCCAAGTGCCAGCACTGCAAGAAGGCCCTCATACATTAGAATTCCCCACTCGCCAAAATAATAGACACAAAATCGGGAAAGCCAGAATATGTCCACGCCGTACAGAAAGATCAGTACGATCGCCACATATGGCTTCCACGTTTTTTTATTCATCTGCTTCCTCTTTTCTTCTGAGAATATCGTACTTGTCAGCCATACCGGACAGTTCTACATACAGTACCTGCTTCGGATGTGGTGCACTCTCCTGTTCTTCTCCTTCTTCATTTACGATCCGTTTTACCTGAACCTCCACGTTATCTCCGTTCGGTTTCATGATCTCAATCGTCTCGCCAACCGAAAATTTATTCCTCTGTTCGATCTTCACCATACCGTCTTTGATCTCTTCTGCAATTCCAAGATATGTGTACTCCCGGATATAGGTGTTGCTGTCATAAATCTGTGCCTCTTCCGACGGTTTTCCAAAGAAAAATCCAGTTGTAAACTGTCGATAGGTACAATTCGAGATCTGGTCCAGATACCATGGCATATTCTTCCTGTAAAGCTCCGGATCTTTCTGATAATCATCAATTGCTTTCCGGTATGTTCTCGCTACAGTTGCCACATACAGAGCCGTTTTCATTCTTCCTTCGATCTTGAAGCTGTCAATCCCCGCATCAATAAGCTCCGGAATATGTTCGATCATACAGAGGTCTTTTGAATTGAAAATATACGTTCCTCTCTCATTTTCATAAACCGGCATATATTCTCCCGGACGGGTTTCTTCCACAACTGAATACTTCCAGCGGCACGGATGGGTGCATGCGCCATGGTTTGCATCCCTGCCTGTAAAGAAATTACTGAGCAGGCATCTTCCGGAATAAGAAATACACATTGCACCGTGTACGAATGTCTCAATCTCCAGATCATCCGGGATATGTGCACGGATTTCTTTGATCTCACGCATGGAAAGTTCTCTTGCGGATACAACTCTGCTCGCCCCTTGTCTGTACCAGAACATATAAGTTGCATAATTTGTATTATTGGCCTGTGTACTCACATGTCTTTCAATTTCCGGACAAACTTCTTTTGCGATCTCAAATACACCCGGATCAGCAATGATCAGTGCATCCGGCTTTATTTCCTTTAACTCTTTAAAATATTCCCGCACGCCTTCCAGATCGTAGTTATGTGCCAGAATATTTGCAGTTACATATACTTTTACATCATGCTCATGTGCAAACCGGATTCCTTCCATCATATCTTCTTTGGAAAAGTTCTTTGCCTTTGCACGAAGTCCAAATGCTTCTCCTCCAATATAAACTGCATCTGCTCCAAATACGACTGCAGTCTTCAACACTTCCAGGCTGCTTGCCGGTATCAATAATTCAGGATGTCTTGCCATTATTTTTTTCCTTTCTGTTACTGTTATCTCCTGTTTTTATTTTCGCACGCTCAGTGCCACTCCATCTCCCAGAGGAAGAATAGATGTCTCAAGCTCAGGATGATGTTTCAGAGTATACAGATACTCTCTCATCCGGCTATGAATCGTGCGGTCTCTTCTTTCCACCGCAAAACGTGACTCAATAATATCTCCGTCCTGCAACACATTATCCGTGATCAGGATCCCTCCCGGCACAAGGAAACGCATCACCTGTTCTAAATATACCGGATATTGTCCCTTTGCAGCATCCATAAACACAAAATCAAAGCCTGCATCATCCGGCATGCCTTTCATAATCTCCAGTGCATCGCCTTCAAGCAGCGTAATTTTCTGTTCCATACCTGCCCTGGCAAAATTGGCTCTGGCAATCGGAATCCTTTTTTCGTAATTTTCGATTGTTGTTATGTGACATTCCTCCGGAGAATATTTTCCCATCAGAATTGCCGAAAATCCAACTGCTGTCCCAATTTCAAGAATCTTTGCCGGACGTTTGATCTCCAGCATTACTTTCAGAAAACTTTTTGTTTCTTTGCGGATGATCGGAACCATGTCCGCAAGGGCTTCCTGTTCGATCTCATCGAGAACGGGAATATCCGCGCTTTCCAGAGAATGGAGGTAAGTCGTCAGTCGTTCTTCTACTATCATATCTTCCTCTTTTCTTTTTCCAAAGAAATTCTTATCCTATACATTTATTATAGAAGCGCAGACAAAGTTTATTTTCTTTTCAACTCTGACTGCGCTTCTTTATGCAGATATCTTCGCATCTGCTTATTTTCACAAAAATGCCACAGGCATCTTTATATTATACATCCATAATGATCGGAAGGATCATTGGTTTTCTCTTGGTTCTTTTCCAGATAAAGTCATTCATTGTGTCGCGGATCACAAGCTTAATCTTGCTCCAGTCAGCATGACGGCTCATCAGACATTTTTCAACTGCTTCCGTAACAACCTTCCGTGCCTCTTCCATCAGGCTTTCGGATTCACGTACATAAACAAATCCACGGGATACGATATCCGGTCCTGCGAGAAGCTGGTTGGTACGCTTTTCCAGTGTCAGAACAACAATCAGGATTCCGTCTTCTGCCAGATGCTGACGATCACGCAGTACAATATTACCGACATCACCAACACCGAGTCCATCTACCAGGATTTCTCCTGTGTGTACCTTATCTACAACTTCTGCACTTTCATCATCCAGTGCAAGTACATCGCCTGACTTGAGAATGAAAATGTTGTCCTTCGGAATTCCAAGAGATTTGGCAATACCTGCGTTCGCTTTCAGATGGCGGTATTCTCCGTGAACCGGAATTGCATATTTTGGTTTTACCAGTGAATAGATCAGCTTCAGCTCTTCCTGGCACGCATGTCCGGATACATGCGTATCCTGGAAAATAACATTCGCTCCCTTTTCAGAGAGTTCATTGATAATATTCGATACCGCTTTTTCATTACCCGGAATCGGATTAGAACTTAAAATGATCGTGTCACCCGGCATGATCGAGATCTTCTTATGGATATCTGCCGCCATACGTGACAGAGCCGCCATAGATTCTCCCTGGCTTCCGGTTGTGATGATCGTTGTCTTCTCTCTTGGATAGTTTTTCAACTGATCTGTCTCGATCAGCGTATTCTCCGGCACGTTCAAATAGCCCAGCTCTGATGCAACCGAAATGATATTTACCATACTGCGGCCTTCTACAACAACTTTACGTCCATACTTGTAAGACGTATTGATGATCTGCTGTACACGGTCTACATTCGAAGCGAAGGTTGCTACAATAATTCTTGTATTGGAGTGTTCGGCAAAAAGCCGGTCAAATGTAGCTCCCACTGTCCTTTCTGACTGTGTAAAACCAGGTCTCTCCGCATTGGTACTGTCTGACATCAGTGCCAGTACCCCTTTCTTGCCAATCTCTGCAAAGCGCTGCAGGTCAATCGCATCACCAAATACCGGTGTATAATCTACCTTAAAGTCTCCGGTATGCACAACAATACCCGCCGGCGAATAGATTGCCAGTGCTGATGCATCCTGGATACTGTGGTTCGTCTTGATAAATTCAATCCTGAATTTTCCAAGATTGATCGACTGTCCATGGCGCACTACTTTTCTTTTGGTTGAGCGGAGAAGATTGTGCTCTGTGAGCTTTTTCTCGATAATTCCCATAGTCAGCTTTGTTGTATAAATCGGCAGATTAATCTCTTTGAGCACATAAGGAAGCGCTCCAATGTGATCCTCATGTCCATGTGTGATCACAAAGCCCTTCACCTTATCCGCATTGCTCTTAAGGTAACTGATATCCGGGATTACAAGATCGATTCCCAGCATATCATCTTCCGGGAACGACAGTCCGCAATCCACTACAATAATACTGTCTTCGTATTCAAAGGCAGTGATATTCATTCCGATCTTTTCAAGACCTCCAAGCGGAATGATCTTAAGTTTTGAGTTGCTTTTTTTCTTCAATCTCACACCTCCATATATTTTTATGTATCTCATCCGTACATTTAATTATCGTAAAATTCGGAGTCCGCCCCTGTGTGCGAACCCCGTTCTTATCTGCCAGAAATATTCTTTTGACAGTTCCGTCTACACTTCAATCTCCACGTCCTCCAGAAGCTCTTCGAACACCTTGAGTACGGCATTAAGTTCTACTTCCTCTTCTACCATCTCATAAACGCTGTCCTTCTCTTCCGGCGCACTTGTATCCTTCAAGATCAGGCACTCTGCATCATCCTCTTCTGAATCTGCAACCAGAAGGTAAGTCACTCCATTCAGTCTGGTCTGCTCCACAACAAAAAATTCTTCTGCTTCGCCGCCTTCTCCGCATGTAAACGTTAATTTTTCATTCTTCATATACTTTCCCCTTATCGTCTGATTGTATTCCAAAGCCTGTTACTTCTGCATATCCAGAGAGTCCAGATATCCCTGCAATATAAATACAGCCGCAATCTGGTCCACATACTGCTTGCGGTTCTCCCGTCTTACACCGGATTCCATAAGTGTCCGTTCCGCTTCCACCGTTGTAAGGCGCTCGTCCCACATCACGATCTCGATGCCGGTACGCCGCTTCAGCATCTCACCAAATTCCAGTGCCTTCTCTGCCCGTTCTCCGATATCATTATTCATATGTTTCGGAAAACCGATCACAAACTTCTCTACTCCATATTCGGCTGCAAGGCTCTCAATCCTTGCCAGTGTCTTTCGAAGCTTGTTCTCGTCCTTCCTCGTAACCGTCTCCACTGCCTGTGCCGTAATCCCCAGAGGATCACTTACAGCAACACCTACGGTCTTCGTACCATAATCAAGTCCCATTATCCGCATCATATCTTCAACCTACAGTTCATGTCTGATATAAGCTTTTAATAATTCTTCTACAATCTCATCCCGCTCAACCTTCATCACAAGGCTTCTTGCTCCGTTATAGCTGGTAATGTATGTAGGATCACCGGACATAATGTATCCTACAATCTGATTCACCGGATTATATCCTTTTTCCACCAGAGCATTATATACAATTTCCAGAATATCCTTTGCCTGGATCTGCGGTCCTGTCTCTACCTGAAAAAATTGTGTATTCGTTATATCTTTCATCTTACGACCTCCAATACTTCATATTCATTTTAATATAATCTATACAAAAATTCAATGCATAATTTGTGAAAGTGAAGTAAGTTCTATCTCTTTTAACTGATTGGTCCACCGGTCTGCCTGTTCCGGTTCGCATGGAACCCCAATCCGGAGATATTCCTTGGTGTACCCTGTGACATAATTTTTCCCATCACGCTCTGTCATTTCTTCAAAGAGAACTTCCACCTTTTTTCCAAACCATCCTTCTTCATAGCGCTGCATTTTTTCGCGGTTCAGCTCCAGCAAGATATTGCTTCTTCGCGTTTTTTCATGTTCCGGGATCTGCCCGTCCATCTTCGCAGCTTTCGTTCCCTGGCGCTTTGAATACTTAAATATATGCGTCTCATAAAAATTGATGCTGTCTACAAAATCCCGGGAGGCTTCAAATTCTTCCTCTGATTCTTGCGGGAATCCTACGATCACATCGGTTGTCAGTGCCGGATTTTCAAAATACTTCCGTAGAAGCTCACATTTTTCCCGATATTCTGCCGCATCATATCTGCGGTTCATCCGTTTCAGGGTTGCATCACATCCGCTCTGCAGAGACAGATGAAAATGCGGACAGATCTTCGGAAGGCAAGCCAGTTCTTTTGCAAATTCTTCCGTCACGATACGCGGTTCCAGAGAACCCAGACGGATTCTTTTGATCCCTTCAACTTCATGTACCGCGCGGATCAGATCCAGAAGTCCTTCTGTCTGCTTTCCATTTTCATCTTTCCATTCCAGTCCGTAAGAACTGAGATGGATTCCGGTAAGCACCACTTCCTGATACCCATGTTCCGCAAGTGTGCGCACCTCTTCCACTACATCTTCTTTTTTCCTGCTGCGCACGCGTCCTCTCGCATAAGGAATGATGCAATAGGTACAGAACTGGTTGCAGCCATCCTGCACTTTCAGATATGCCCTTGTATGCTCTGCTGTCCGGGAAAGGTGTAGGCTCTCATACTCGGAGGTATGATTAATGTCAATGACCTCCTGCATCTGTTCCGGAATGTCTTCTTTAAAATATTCTTCCAGAAGGCGGATCAGATCCTTTTTTTTATTATTCCCGATTACAATATCTATATTCTCATCCAGCTCCCCCATATCTGCCTGCGCCTGCACATAACAGCCAGCCGCTACGATCACTGCATCCGGATTCTGTTTTCGGGCACGGTGGATCATCTGTCTGGACTTGCGGTCTGCCATATTCGTCACCGAGCAGGTATTGATCACATAGACATCTGCCAGATCATGAAACGGTACGATCTCATATCCGTTCTTTTCCAGCAGTTCCTGCATCGCTTCTGTTTCATAAGCATTTACCTTACAGCCCAGGTTGTGTAATGCTGCTTTTTTCATAACTTCATCCTACTTTCAATATTTATAACATTTAACGAAAATTTCATTTATTCTTCGGCGTTTTGTTCCTTGACTTTTTTGCGTATAACTTTTAATATAACTATAGAAAATGAAATCAAGGAGGTGTGTTTTCAATGAAAACCGTACAAATTTCTTTAAATTCTATCGACAAAGTAAAATCATTCGTAAACGAAATCACAAAATACGATTACGATTTTGACCTGGTATCCGGAAGATATGTAATTGATGCAAAATCTATCATGGGTATCTTCAGTCTTGATCTTTCTAAACCGATCGATCTGAACATCCATGCTGAGAACCAGGATGCTGATAACATCATTGAACTTCTGAAACCATACTTAGTATAATAGAATGCGAAGTATCAGGACGCAGTACATTTTTGTACTGCGTCCTTTCCTTTTTGAGGAGAGCCTGGAAAAGCTCCCCTTTTTCTTTTATTATTTTACGATGATCGTCTCCACAGTATTCACTGCTTCTGCAAACAATTCATCAATCTTTTCACTTAAGTTCTCTTCTGATTTGCGGATCACTTCTACATTCGGTTTGGTAACCGGATGTTTTGCCACGAAGATCGTGCAACAGTCTTCGTATGGAAGAATGGAAGTCTCGTAGGTTCCGATCTTCTCTGAAATATCTACGATCTCCTGCTTGTCAAATCCGATCAGTGGCCGGTATACCGGCAATGTACATACATCGTTGGTTGCCATCAGACTCTGCATGGTCTGGCTTGCCACCTGTCCGATACTCTCACCTGTGATCAGCCCTAAACATCCGTCTTCTTTTGCAAAATGCTCTGCGATCCGCATCATATAACGGCGCATGATGATCGTCAGCTCGTCATGCGGGCATTTTTCATAGATATAAAGCTGGATGTCGGTAAAATTGACTACATGCAGCTTGATCGGTCCTGTGTATTTGGAAACCTGCTTTGCAAGGTCTACAACCTTCTGTTTTGCTCTCTCGCTGGTATACGGCGGTGCATGGAAATAAGTTGCCTCCAGTCCGACACCACGTTTGGAGATCATATAACCTGCAACCGGACTGTCGATTCCACCGGAAAGCAGAAGCATCGCGGTTCCGTTGGTTCCGATCGGCATTCCACCAGGTCCCGGAATGATCTCAGAATAGATATAGATCTCTTCTCTGACTTCTACGTGAAGCAGTACATCCGGATGATGGACGTCTACACGGATCTCCGGGAATGCATACAGGATGGCTTCCCCAAGGTCATAGTTGATCTCCATCGATTTCTTTGGATAGGTTTTTTTTGCACGGCGGGATTCCACTTTAAATGTGATGTTCTTATCCGGATATACTTCATCCATATATGCGATCACATCTTTTTTCAGTTCTTCAAATCCTTTATCCTCTACGCGGACAACCGGGCAGATCCCGACGATTCCGAATACTCTCTTCAGAGCTTCTACTACTTCGTCCCCATCATAATCTCCGTCACAGTCCACATAAACTCTTCCCTGTGCTTTATAAGTATGGAACAATCCGTCCAGATCCTTTAAAGAATGCTTAATCTGTCTTACCAGCGCATCCTCGAACATATAACGGTTCTTTCCCTTGATTCCGATTTCTCCATATTTTATCAAATAAGTCTGAAACTTCATTCTTTCCTCCTAATGGCGTGTGTACTTTCTAAGCATCGGTACACAATTATATAATGTTTCCAGCGTATAGTCAATTTCTTCTTCTGTAGTAAATTCTGACATACTGAATCTGAGCGTTGCGTCCAGATATTCTTTTCCGGCTCCAATTCCCTTTAACACTCCGCTGATCGCCGGATGGTTGGATGCACATGCCGAACCGGATGATACGTAAATCCCCTTCTCTTCCAGTGTATGAAGAAGAACCTCACTCCGGATTCCTGCAAATCCCACACTGATGATATGTGGTGCACTTGTTTCATCATAAAGCCCATGGATCACGGTATGATCGATTTTCTGTACCCCTTCGATAAAGCGCTGTTTCAGGGCACGCATATGTGCTACCTTTTCATCCAGATCTGTGTAAATCGTCTTTGCTGCCAGCCCGATCCCTGCAATCCCCGGTACATTTTCTGTTCCGGAACGCATGTTTTTCTGCTGCTCGCCTCCGAAAATGATCGGTTTTACTTTTGCTTTTTCATTGATATAGATAAAACCGATCCCCTTCGGGCCATGGATCTTATGTCCGCTTACAGAAAGCATATCGATTCCCATCTTTTTCGGGTAAATCTTATATTTTCCAAATCCCTGTACCGCATCTACATGGAACAGAATATTTTTATTGTAAGCCTTTACGATCGCAGATGCTTCTGCGATTGGCTGAACCGATCCTACTTCGTTGTTCACATACATGACTGATACAAGGATCGTCTCGTCACAAAGCGCTTCCTTTAACGCATCCAGGCGAATCCGTCCATACTCATCAACCGGAAGATAGGTCACACGATAGCCCTCCTCCTCTTCCAGGTAACGCATGGTATTGAGAATTGCCGGATGTTCGATCGAGCTGGTGATCAGATGCTTACCGGCACGGTGATTGGCACGTGCACCTCCGATCAGTGCCAGATTGTCGCTTTCTGTTCCACCGGACGTGAAATAAAGCTCCTTTTCCTGCACCTTCAGAATCTTCGCAAGTGTTTCCTTCGCCTCACGGA
The DNA here is from genome assembly GCF_054660775.1 of Allocoprococcus similis. Taxonomy (NCBI): domain Bacteria; kingdom Bacillati; phylum Bacillota; class Clostridia; order Lachnospirales; family Lachnospiraceae; genus Allocoprococcus; species Allocoprococcus similis. The sequence continues at coordinate 100,412 of NZ_BAAHSG010000010.1, read as the reverse complement.
CATAAGCTTCTGCATCCACACCTTTTTTATGCATGGAGGATGGATTGCCGTAATCCTCACACATCACTTTTCCGACTATATCACGAACACACTCATAGGCTTTCGTTGTTGCTGAATTATCCAGATAAACTTCCATTTTTCTTTGTCTCCCAAACACTTCTTCTCTTTATCTTATGCAGTTCTTCGCCTGCCGGTCTACTTCTCCAGTTCAAACATCAATACGGCAAGCGTTGCAAGTCCGGCTGTCTCTGTCCGCAGGATCCGTTTGCCAAGGGTGATGACCTTAGCTCCCCTGCTGACTGCCACATCAACTTCTTCCGGTTCAAACCCTCCCTCTGGTCCGATGAAAATTCCGACAGACTGTCCGCTCTTAATCTGACGGATCACTTCTCTTGTCGCTTCCATACCGCCCGCAAGCTCATACGGAAGCAAAATCACATCAAGCTCCTCTGCCATTTTCATGGCTTCTTTATAAGAAAGCGGCATGGTAACTTCCGGGATCCGGTTTCTTCCGGCCTGCTTTGCCGCACTTTCCGCGATAGAATTCCAGCGGTCTGCTTTTTTCGCTGCTTTCTTATCATCCAGCCGAACAACAGAACGCTTCATTGCTACCGGAATCACCTGATACACGCCAAGCTCCACCGCTTTTTGCACGATCAGCTCCATCTTATCGCTTTTGGGAAGTCCCTGGAAAAGATACAGCTTTGACGCCGGTTCAGTATCCGCTTCCATCTCTTCCAGAATATGCAGAACCGCCACATCTTCTTCATAAGCTTCCACCTCGCACAGATAGGTTCTGCTTTCTCCATCACTGATTTCAGCCTTTTCATGCAGCTTCATCCGGAGCACATTCTTCATATGATTAACATCTCCGCCTTCAATCCGGATCTTATCTCCGGAGATCTGCTGTGGTGTCACAAAAAAATGATGCATCTTTTCTGATCCTCTCTGTCTACGCTTTCGTTTCTTTTCTCGCTGTTACAGATACCCATTCTCCCTGATGATGAACCTCCAGGACCGTAAGACCTGCCGCCTCTACCGCTGCTTTTACCGTCTCTTCCTTGTCTTCGATGATACCGCTTGTCACGTAGATACCACCATCTTTTAACTGGTTTACGATCACCCGTGTCAGCGGCACCAGTACATCTGCAAGAATATTCGCTACAACGATATCATAGCATCCATAACCAACTTTATCCTGAACCGCTTTATCATCAATGATATTTCCGATCATTACTTCGTATCTATCCTTTGAAATACTGTTGACTTCCATATTTTCATAAGTTGCATCAATCGCACACGGATCCAGGTCTGTTCCTACAGAATACTTTGCACCGAACATCAGCGCCAGCATTCCAAGGATTCCACTTCCGCATCCTACATCCAGAATTCTGGTGTCCTCTGTCACATATTTGCGGAGCTGACGGATACAAAGCTGTGTGGTCTCATGCATTCCGGTTCCAAATGCTGTTCCCGGATCGATATGCACGATCATTTTGCCTTCGTCTTCCGGTTTTACTTCTTCCCATGACGGAATGATCAGAATATCATCCACATAGAACTGGTGGAAATATTTTTTCCAGTTATTGACCCAGTCCACATCCTCTGTCTGCGATTCTTCAATCGTTCCTTCGCCCACTTCCACATAGGCACGCATATCTTCCAGTTCATTTTTTACACTCTCCAGAAGGCTTTCTTTTTCTTCGTCCTCTTCCAGATAAAAGCTGATATATGCCACTCCATCATCAATTCCTGTCTCCGGAAGGATATCTACGAACATCTGCTCCTTTTCTGCCTGTGTCATCGGGATCTTATCTTCAATCTCGATTCCCTGTACACCAAGATCCATCAGCATACTGCTGACAATATCCTCTGCCTCTGTTGTTGTCTTTAATCTGAATTTATTCCACTTCATATCGGTTCTCCTTTTATTGCTGTCCAAGCAGATAATCAATAAACTGCTGTGCGGTACGTCCGCTTAATCCGCCATGGCTCAGTTCCCATTTGTTTGCTTCCAGAAGGAGCTTTTCCTCTTCCATCTCGACACCATAACGCTCTGCAAGTGTGGTGACGATCTTCTGGAATTCTTTTTTGTCCGGTTTGCCAAAATAGATGGTCACACCAAATCTTGCTACAAGAGAAAGCTTCTCCTGTACAGTATCATTGGTGTGCAGTTCTTCATCTCTGTCAGCTTTGTCTTTGAATGTCTCACGTACCAGATGTCTTCTGTTGGAGGTTGCGTAGATCAGGATGTTGTCTGGTTTCTTCTCCAGACCGCCCTCGATTACAGCTTTCAGGTATTTATATTCAATCTCGAATTCTTCAAATGAAAGATCATCCATATAAATAATAAATTTATAATTACGGTTCTTGATCTGTGCGATCACATCATTCAGATCTTTAAACTGATGCTTGTACACTTCGATCATACGAAGTCCCTGGTCATAATACTGGTTCAGGATTGCCTTGATCGAAGAAGATTTACCGGTTCCGGCATCACCAAAAAGCAGACAGTTATTAGCTTTTTTGCCCTTTACAAATGCCTCGGTATTATCGATCAGTTTCTTCTTGGCAATGTCATAGCCCACCAGATCATCCAGATGGACATGTGCGATCTTGGTGATCGGCACGATCTGTGCTCCTTCTTCCGTGTGCTCAATACGGAACGCCTTGTGAAGTCCGAAAGTTCCCACTCCGAATTCTTTGTAGAACTGGGTTACGGTTGTCTTAAATTCTTCTGCATCATCTGTCTGTGCAAGTGCTTTGCTTAAGTCACAGATCCGGTCGCGGATCCTTTTGTTAAATACATGTCCTTTGGCACTGACCGGATGATAGTCCTCGATCAGTTCCAGACTGTCTGTACCGATTTTTTTACCCATCTCTTTCAGATCATATTCGAACAGTTCTTTGAAAATCTGAAAATCATGAAGGGCAGCTTTATTGACGCTTCCCTCTACCTCTCCTACCACTTCGCAGGCTGTGCTGTAAGCATTCTCACTGTTGGCAAGCAGGAAGGTCAGGAAAGTATGCCAGAGATTTCCTTCAAATCCGTAGTTTGCAGCCAGCTCGATCAGCTCATTTAAATTTTCAAAAAGAAGGCTTTTTAAATCTTCTTTATTATAATAATCATTATCTGCATTGTCGATCAGAAATGTCATATCACGAAGCAGATCTTCGTGTTCCATATAACGGTATAATATCAGCTCATTTGTTCTCATAGCCATGTCCTCTCTTTTTCAGTCTAATAATTTCCGAGAATCTTTAAATTCAGTGCTTCTTCCCTGAGTCCGCGGATCGCATTCTTCACTGCCGCATCTGCCAGATTTCCTTCAAAGTCTACAAAGAAACGATATTCCCAGCTTTTTCCTTCTACCGGCCGGGATTCAATCTTTGTCATATTCAGATCATTGTAAATAAAATGGGAAAGCAGATGGTACAGTGTTCCGCTCTCATGCGGTATCTCAAAACAAATACTGATCTTGGATGCATTTTTCAGGAATACTTTCTGATTCGTAACAATGATAAATCTTGTACTGTTGTCAGATTCGTCATTGATCTCTCTTGCAAGGATATCCAGTCCGTAAAGCTCTGCTGCATATTCGTTGCAGACAGCTGCCTGCGTGGTATCCTGGTCTTCCATCATCTTCTTGGCCGCCATAGAAGTATTGGCAACACTGATCTGCTGCCAGATTCCGTGTTCATCCAGAAAATGGGATGTCTGCATCAGTCCCTGTGGATGTGAATACACTCTTTCAATACTGGAAAGTGTAGTTCCTTTCACTCCGGCAAGCATATGCTTGATCGGAAGGACCGTCTCTCCTACAATATAATTTTCAAATTCCACCAGAAGGTCATACACCTGCGTCACCGGACCTGCAGAAGAATTTTCAATTGGAAGGACTGCATAATCTGCGCTTCCCTCTTCGATTGCCTCCATCGCATCTCGGAATGACGGTACATGAAAATTTTTCACATTTTTCCCAAAATATTTCAGCATGGCTGCCTGATTATTAGCACCTTCCACTCCCTGAAATACCACACGTGCACCATCAAGGTCCAGCTGATCCAGTCCGATAAACGGAAGTCTTCCCAGAACTCCTTCCTCAGAAAGGCGCTGATACTGCAGCTTTCTGCTCATGCTCATCAGCTGTTCAAAAAGCTCCCGGATCCCTTTTTTGTTGAAATCTGTAGACACCTTTTCCGCTACTGCTGCCAGCTTCTCATTCTCTCTTGTCTTATCAAATACCTTGCGTCCGTTCTTTATCTTATATTCTGCAACTCCTTCGCAGACTTTCATACGTCTCTCATAAAGCGTGGTGATCTGGTCATCGATCACATCCAGCTCTTTTCTCATCTCTTCCAGACTCTGCATCGTCCCACTCCTTATCGTTTTATCCTTATGTCTTCTTATGCCAACATTACTAATTTTTCATTATAATATATTTTCTCTGTAAAATCTACATTTCTTCGCAAACCTGCTCAGAAAAAACATGTAAATCTTTGTTGAAATGATCATGTTTTTGTTATATTATAGATAAAGAATATATGAACCCGCACATATTCTGCGGTTATTTTTAAGGAGGTTTCTTATGAGACATTTAATGAGTCCTTTAGATTTTTCTGTGGAAGAGCTCGATAAGCTGATGGATCTTGCAGGTGATATCGAAGCTTGCCCGGAAAAATATGCACATGCCTGCGCAGGCAAAAAGCTTGCCACTTTATTCTATGAGCCAAGTACCCGTACCCGACTTAGTCATGAAGCAGCAATGATGAATCTCGGCGGTAATGTACTTGGCTTTTCTTCGGCAGCTTCCAGTTCTGCTACCAAAGGGGAAAGTGTAGCAGATACGATCCGAATGGTTTCCTGCTATGCAGATATCTGTGCGATCAGACATCCAAAAGAAGGTGCACCGATGGTTGCAGCCCAGCACTCTTCAATCCCGGTGATCAACGCAGGTGATGGCGGACATCAGCATCCGACACAGACACTGACTGACCTTTTAACCATCCGTTCTTTAAAAGGACGTCTGAACAACCTGAAGATCGGACTCTGTGGAGACCTCAAATTCGGTCGTACCGTACATTCTCTGATCAATGCCCTGGTGCGTTATGAGAACATCGAGTTTGTACTTATTTCACCGGAGGAACTCCGTCTGCCAGGTTATGTACGCAAAGACGTACTGGATAAGAAAAATATCCCATATACAGAAGTAGAACGCCTGGAGGATGCCCTTCCGGATCTCGATATCCTTTATATGACACGTGTTCAGAAGGAACGTTTTTTCAACGAGGAAGATTATGTCCGTATGAAAGATTTCTACATCCTGGACAAAGCAAAAATGGAGCTTGCACCGAAAGATATGCTGGTTCTCCATCCACTTCCACGAGTCAATGAAATTTCTGTTGAAGTTGATGATGATCCAAGAGCTGTTTATTTCAAGCAGGTACAGTATGGTGTCTATATCCGTATGGCACTGATCCTGACACTTTTGGATATTCATGTAGATTAAGGGAGGCGAAAGACATGGTTGAAAATACACTGAACATTGGGAAAATTTCAGAGGGCTTCGTACTGGACCACATCAAAGCAGGAAAAAGCATGGATATCTACAAATATCTGAATCTTGATCAGCTTGACTGCTGCGTAGCTATCATCAAGAATGCCAAAAGTAACAAGATGGGTAAAAAGGATATCATCAAGATTGAATGCCCGATCGATATCATTGATCTGGATATCCTTGGTTTTATCGATCATAATATCACAGTAAATATTATCGAAGATTCCAAGATTGTTGAGAAAAAGGAACTGAAACTGCCATCTGAGATCAAGAATGTGATCAGATGCCATAATCCGAGATGTATTACTTCGATTGAACAGGGACTGGATCATGTGTTTGTACTGACCGATCCGGAGAATGAAGTATACCGTTGCAAATACTGTGAGGAGAAATATAACAGAAAGCGGGGATAGATTCCGGCTTGTTGGGATAAGCCGACGGACGCCGTGCAAAATAAAATAACCCTTCCAGATTCTATGTGCAAATCATTCCGATGAGCCTCTGAAAGCGAAAATTATGTCAGCAAAGGCTTCCATAATTTTTAAGTCTCATCTCCATTGCACATACATGAATCTGGAATGGTTATTTTATTTTGCACGGCTGTTTGTTGACCATTTTCCATAACCGGAAATCCATGCTCTTGATAAAATGGAACGTTATTTTTATCCTTCGGCATTCCTCAATATACAGCATTTTTAAAGTTACTATGAAATTTATTAGTAAGATCCAATTAAAATTTTTTCTTGTTGTTCACAGCAGGTGCTGCGAAAATTTCCTTGATTTTAAAACAAATCCAGCATATTATCCAAATACAATTCTTCTCTCACATGCAACTGATATTCCGGCTTTGTCATATAATACAGTAGAAATTCCAGAACCAGCGCACTTCCAAGTCCCCTGCCTTCGATCTTAAAATTTGTAAATCCCATCGGTAAATAAATATTTTTGATGTCATCCACGCTGATAAATCCTGGATTTGTCATTGCTTTTGAAAAACGGTAGCCTTCTTTCGCATTCGGCGCAGTACATCTGTGTTCCTCTCCATCTTCTCCAAGATTTTTCCGGCTCACATCTTCATAACATCGCTTTCTGTCCCTGCAGCCGAACCAGCAGCATTCATTACACAGAAATTCGACTTTATCCTTCTGACCTTCTGATAATGTATTCCATTTATCCAGTACCTTATTCAGACGAAAATCCGGCACGACATACCGGAAATCCTTTCTCTGTATTTCCCGCAGACACTCCTGAAACTCCGTCAGAACCTTCGTGGTAGATGAAACAAAATATAATCCGGGATAATTCTTTTTCAAATAATCCAGCAGCAGATCCGAATACACGATCACACCGTTTTTCTTCCCTGCACTTTGTTCAAACAACACACAAAGCTTATTGCATCTCTGATCCGCAAGATGCTCTTCTCTAAGCAATGAATTACTAAATGTCAGGCGCGCAGAAATTCCATACTCCTGCGTAAGTGTAAACACTCCTTCCGGATCTGCTTCTCCCGCCTCCACGCGTCCACCGCCCCACAGACAGTCCTCGGGTGCTCCATAAACAGAACCGATTTCACACCAATCGTAAAAATACTCTCTGTGTGTATAAAATAGTGGCAGAAACCTCCTGTACAATTCATAAAATTCAAACAAGCCCGGAAGGTGGTAATATGCCACGTTTCTCTTTTCCTGACTTTGAAAACGATCATTACTCATTTGACACTCCTATATAGCTTTAATACCCTAAAATTACCATATTTTTCAGACGATTGTCAAACTATCCTCACGCTATTTTATTTTTCATTCCATCCGAGAAATCATCCACACAATACTACGATATCATCAAAATGTTTCTTGCCGCCTGCTTCGCATCTGGTGTATAGTAAAATTAATTATTTTAAAGAATCGGGGAATGAGTTATGAATTACGCATTTACAAACGGAATTATTCTGGACGGTACCAGAGACATGAAGCCACAGACAAACCTCTGTATTCTGGTCCAGGATGGCAAAATTAAAGACATTGTACCAGATACCACGGATCTTCATGATTACAAAATTGTTGATCTTCACGGGCACTATATTCTTCCTGGTCTGATCAATATGCACGTTCACCTTGCCGGAAGCGGAAAGCCACAGAAAAAGCAACGCGATAATGAGAAGCTGGTAAATATCATCATGAGTTCTTCTCTTACCCGTGCAATCGCCTATAAGATGGTAGCCGGATTTGCAAAGGATGAACTGCTTGGCGGTGTCACAACAATCCGGACCGTCGGAGGACTTGGCAGCTTCGACACCCGGCTGCGCGACGAGATCCAAGCCGGAACCAAAACCGGACCGCGTATCCTTGCTTCCAACCAGGGAATCTCGGTTCCGGGTGGGCATATGGCCGGATCGGTTGCTGTTGCCGCCTCCTCCATTTCTGATGCGCTTGCACACCTTGAACAGTCCGAGAAGGAAAAGGTCGACCTGATCAAACTCATGATCACCGGAGGCGTATTAGATGCCAAAGAAAAAGGCGTTCCGGGTGAACTGAAAATGCCGCCGGAAATGGTTCGTGCTATCTGCGAAAAAGCGCACGCCGACGGTTATCTGGTTGCTGCCCACGTCGAATCTCCGGAAGGTGTCCGCGTCGCTCTGGAAAATGGTGTTGACTCCATCGAACACGGTGCAAAACTAAGCGAAGATATGATAAAACTGTTCAAGGAACGGGATGCATTCCTCTGTACCACGATTTCACCGGCTCTGCCTTATGCGCTCTTCGACCGCTCCATTACCAACGCAACCGAAGTCGAACAATATAACGGAAATGTTGTTTTTGAGGGAATCGTTGACTGTGCCAAAGCTGCTCTTGCAAATGATATCCCGGTTGTTCTCGGCAATGATGTCGGCTGCCCGTGGATCACACAGTATGATTTCTGGCGTGAACTTTATTATTTTCACAAATATGTGGGTGTTTCCAATTCTTTTGCCATTTATACGGCAACCAAAAGGAGTGCCGAGCTTGCAGGGATCGGAGATCTTACCGGTTCGATTGAAAAAGGTAAATTTGCAGATCTGATCGTGACAGCGAAGAATCCACTGGAGGATCTGAAAGTACTGAGGAATCTGGAAATGGTGGTTACAAAAGGGAAGGTGATCGAACATCCAACGGTTAAGAAGAGGAAGAATGTTGAAGCGGAACTGGATAAATTTTTGTAAACGGTAAGGGACGCCACACCAGACAAAAATATCCTCTCCAGATTCTATGTGCAAGGCATTCCGATGAGCCTCTGAAAGCGAAAATTATGTCAGCAATGGCTTCCATAATTTCTGAGTCTCATCTCCATTGCACATACATGAATCTGGAGAGGATATTTTGTCTGGTGTGGCTGTGTACCTGGTTAACGAAAATTTATCCGTGTTTTCTTCAATTTTTTTCTGTTATACTGCAAAAAAGAATCTGTATACTTCAGAAATACGAGTACAGATTCTTTTCAAAATTTCTCAATTAAAAATTAAAAGCAAGCAAAACGATAAGCCGGGTTATGTCGTGGACGTTCATCTATCCAGTTCTGTTGTTGCCAGCAGACTCAAGCGACCAACCTGAAGCATGACGGGCCGCCATAACACTTCTTTTCGGTCTTGCTTCGGATGGGGTTTACATATGCCCTGTATGTTACCATACAGGCGGTAGTCTCTTACACTGCCCTTCCAACCTTACCTGCATCTGCAGGCGGTATATTTCTGTTGCACTATCCTTAGAGTCACCTCTACCGGACGTTATCCGGCATCCTGCCCTGTGAAGCCCGGACTTTCCTCGTCTGCGGCCTTTCGGCACTTGCATCCGCGAACGTCTGTCTTACTTGCCTTAGATACTTTATCACATTTTTTTATCAGTGTAAAGGGAATTCTTCTACACGCCCGGATCAATCTGCAGCTCATTTCCATCGGCTGCTGTTGTTGCCAGAGTATCGCACCGCTCATTCTGCGGGTGTCCGTCATGTCCTTTTACCCAGTTGAAGTTCACCTGGTGCGGTTTTTTGGCTTCCAGTAGGCGCTTCCACAGATCGGTATTCTTAACAGGTTCATTCTTCCCACGCTTCCAGCCTTTTTTGATCCATCCTTCGATCCAGTGCTGGTTAAATGCATTAACTACATATTGGGAATCCGAATAAAGCTCTACCTCACATGGTCTGTTGAGAGCTTCCAGTCCACTGATAACGGCCATCAGTTCCATCCGGTTATTCGTTGTCCGCACATAACCGCCGGAAAGTTCTTTGACATGAAGTTCTCCCTTTGGATCCACATATTCGAGAACAACGCCATATCCTCCCGGTCCGTCCGGATTGCCTCTTGCTGCTCCATCTGTATAAATACTGACTTTCATAGTCTGTCTCCTTATCATCATCCGATCTGCATCCGTCCATTTTTCTATCTTAGAAAATATGTCCGTCCAAAACCGGTTATAAATTCAATTCAAATGTCTGTCCCATTTCCCGGATCCGCATGATCTTGTCCCTGTACAGCTCTGATACTTCCATTCCGGCAAGCCTGTCCTGTACCTCATACTTTTTCCACATATGCATCGGAAAGACGATTTTCGTATCCGTATGCCGCATAAACCAGTCAAAGCCCCAGCAAAACTGTTCTTCCTGCCTCGGATCAAGCACAACAAATGCAAGATCGATCTTTTCCCCGGCAAGTGCTTCGATCTCCTTTTTATAATCACCTCGCATCATCCGGTTATACGCATCGTCTTCTTCTTCCCAATGCCACCAGTTCAGATCCCCTGCATGGTAAATCGTCCTGTCTTCACATTTTATAAGAAAGGCAACTCCTTCATCTGTTGAACGCAGACTGCGTACCTTCGTATCCCCGACAGTGATCTCGTCTCTTTTCCTCATAAAATGTTCAGATATACGCTGTTCTTTTTTTGCGATTCCGATATCCTTTGGGAAAATATACTCCACATCCGGATACATCTCCTCCAGCTTCAGGATCTCCCTGTTAAAATGATCCGGATGGGAATGGCTGGCAAATACCAGCAGCTTTTTCGCCGGATCAAACTCCGGCATCGCTCCTTCATAATAGTCAAATAAGAGAATGTGGGATTCCAGTTCTACTGAAAATCCACTGTGTCCGATATACGTCACTTTCATCTTTCTGCCTACTCCTCAACATCATCATGTTCGCCGGCTGCTGTCTCTGTCGCATAAACGATCTCCGGAAGAACATATTCCAGACACTCCTTGATAACCTTCTGACTTCCCGGAAGATTGACGATCAGGGATTTGCCACGGATACCTGCCGTCCCTCTCGACAGCATTGCCCGCTTTCTGGTGCGTGTCATAAAAAGACGCATCGACTCTCCGATTCCCGGAATCTCCCTGTCAACCACTGCCTTTGTTGCTTCCGGAACACAATCCTCTTCTCTGCATCCGATCCCTCCAATTGTAAGGATCAGATCTGCCATCTGTGCATCTGCGATCTTGGCAAGGATCTTGCGGATCACTTCCTTATCATTCGGTACCGGCTGTACAAGTTCCGTCTTAAAGCTGACCTGATCGAGCACTCTTTGCACGATTGGCGAACAGGTGTCATCCTTCTGTTTTCTGTATATCATGGTGTCTGCTGATACAATTGCTACTTTCATAGATGTCCCTCTTTTCTTTTCTCCTGACGTATAGATTCCATGACCGGTCTTCTGACCTTTTTCATGAAATATATCCCCTAACGTATAGACTTTAGTATAACATACTCCCCAATTGCCATGCAAGTTTCCCACCGGCAATCGAAATGATTTAAGAAAAATTTTAGATAATGATGCATACCATACCCCCGGTGCTGTCATTCACTATTTTCTGCATTGTATCCTGCAATTTTGCCTGACTCTCATCTCCGATCATGGCGATCTTATTTTTCATTCCATCCATTATCAGTTCTTCGATCGATTTTCCGAAAATATTGGTTCCCCATACACCTTCCGGACTCTTTGCCGCCTCGCTGATATAATTTACCAGATCCTCCGCCTGCTTCTCATTTCCCACAATTGGTGCGATCTCAGTCTCGATATTTGCCCGGATCATATGGATAGACGGTGCCTCGGAATGGATCTTTACTCCGTATTTATTGCCCTGCCTGATCACCACCGGATTATCCAGCCGGATTTCTTCCCTGGTGGCGCTGACCACACCATACCCTTTCATCTTGACTGAGGCGAGCGCATCTTTGACCCCTTCATATTCCTTCTGGAGCATGGCAAGGTTCCGCACGGTATGGATCAGGTCATATTCCCCGCTGATCTGTGTTCCGGTCAGCTCACTTAGCATTTCATAATAGCAACCATCTTCCACCTTGATCTCCACCGAGATTTCACCATTATCCATAGATACACCCGTTACATTTACCGCATTTATGTATGTAGCCTGCTCCGGTTTTTGAATCTCCATCGCATCCCGGATCTCCCCGATCCCACTCATGACCTCTCTTGCATAAGACACAAGCTCTTCCCGGACCTTGTGATCCTTTGGAAGCATTTCCACCCATTTTGGAAGGAAAAATTTCACTTCTGTGACCGGAAATGCAAACAGCACCTGTTCCATGATCCGGTGGATATCTTCTTCCCTAAGCTGCTCACAGTTGACCGGAAGTGCTGTCACCTGATATTCTCTTCGGATTTCTTCTGCCACATTCTTCGCCTCTGTACTGTATGGTTTCCTGGTATTTACCAGAACCACAAATGGCTTGCCGATGCTTTTCAGCTCCTGGATCGTTTTCTTTTCTGCTGCCCGGTAGCTTTCCCGGAGAAGCTCTCCGATACTTCCGTCTGTCGTTACAACAATCCCTATCGTCGAATGATCATGGATCACCTTTTTGGTTCCGATTTCTGCCGCTTTTGTAAATGGGATTTCCTTCTCATTCCACGGTGTTTTTACCAGACGCTCTTCCCCGTTTTCCAGGTGTCCGGACGCGCCATCTACCATATAACCGACACAGTCGATCAGACGTACCCGGACACTCACATCCTTCGCGAGTTGGATCTTGGCCGCTTCCTTGGGCACAAATTTCGGCTCTGTTGTCATAATACTCTTTCCAGATGCAGACTGCGGAAGCTCATCCACCGTCCGCTCTTTCGCATGCTCATCCGTCATTTTCGGCAGTACCAGTACATCCATAAACCGTTTGATAAAGGTTGATTTGCCACTCCGCACCGGCCCTACCACACCCAGATAGATCTCTCCATTCGTCCGGCACTGCATATCCTTGTATAAATCAAATGTATCCATACACTGTCCCCCTTTGATTGCTGATACAGTGTATGCCGTCTTTTTTCAGTTTAGAACCACTATACTGTCAGTTCACTTTTACTTTCTTGCCAGTATTTCCAAAATCGGGTATGATAAATAATAGTGAAAAAAGGAGGTATCCTATGCACGTAGGAAGAAAAGCACAGAAAAGAGAAAAAAAAGCAATGTCCGTCTCTCTGTACGGGAATCTGTTTTTTGTCATCGTTGAGATCGTCATGGCGATCTACACCAGTTCCCAGGCAGTTCTTCTGGACGCAGTCTATGACGGAGTCGAGTTCTGTATGCTCCTGCCGTCGCTTTTTCTGATCCCGCTGCTTTACAAGCCATCAAATGAAAAGCACCCCTTTGGCTACATGCAGATTGAATCCATGTTCGTCGTCGTCAAGGGAATCACTATGACCGGCGTTACCCTCGGACTGATTCTGAACAATATCGAAATCATGATCCATGGTGGCAGAAAAGTCGCTTTTGATACCATTGCCTGGTTTGAGTTATTTGCATTTTTTCTGGGAATTACCGTATCCATTTACCTCAAATATAAAAACCGTATGATGGATTCCCCAATGATCACAATGGAAATGGAAGGCTGGAAGATCGACAGTATTGCCTCTTTCGGTATGGCAATCGCCTTCTTCCTTCCGGTTCTGCTTCCATTTTCCTGGTTCAAACCCATAACACCTTATCTTGACCAGATCATTACCGTCACCCTGTCCATCTTTATGCTGCCGACACCGATAAAGACGGTAATCACCGGACTTCGGGATCTGTTCCTGATCCCGCCGGAGGAAGAGACGGTTGATGAGATTAAAGAAACGATCGAACCTGTTCTGAATGCCTATGGTTACAAAAAACTCTACTATGACATTCTCCGTACCGGAAGAAAGCTCTGGATCAGTGTTTACATCACCTTTGACAAAGATCTTGTATCCATTACCCGGTTTAAGATTGTACAGAATTTCTGTATCCAGGCTCTGGCAAAAAAATATACGGATTTTTATTTTGAACTTCTGCCGGATATTGTATTTACCACGGATGATGAGGCATTGACCAATCATATCGTAAACCAGTCGGAAGAAGTGGATCAGAATGCAGAATCTGCAGACTGAATTATCTGATCTTTATTCTTTAAAAAATACTCATTTTCTAAGAAAAGCTGCCTTAATCGGCAGCTTTTCCTTTTAATTCTCTGATTGGATTTTTGATAAATTTTATGTACTGCTTTCTCAGCCATTCGATCAGCTTCGTCAGATACCGAAGTACCGGCTCAGTCGCAATAGAGAATACTACAAAAAGCATAATGCATTTTCTGGACATTCCCGTAATCGCAAATAACTGTGGCAGGAAGATACTGCATCCTAATAGTCCGATCACACATCCGATCCAGACGATCATACGCAGTGCATTCATCGGCTGGCAGATCCGGTACAGGATCATGAATCCGACAATTGCAAGCAGCATCGTCGCCGCTGTAGAAATATCTTTGGATGCAACTCCGAACGTCTGTCCAAACACAACCAGCGCACCAACTGCAAGTACATCCGTAAGTCCTGCCGGAAGTGCCTTTAAGAACACATTGGTCAGAAAATGTCCCTTGATGATATCCCGGTTCGGCTGCAGTGCCAGGAAGAATGCCGGAATACCGATCGTATACATGCTGATCAACGATACCTGGGATGGCTCCAGCGGATAGGTAATCATAAAGACTGCCGAGAAAATTGCAAGCAGGAAGGAAAAAATATTCTTCACCAGGAACAGACTCGCTGAACGCTGAATGTTATTGACAACTCTTCTTCCTTCCAGAACGACCTCCGGCATCCTTGAAAAATCGGATTCCAGAAGTACCACCTGGGACGCCTGGACCGCCGCATCGCTTCCCGATGCCATTGCCACCGAACAGTCTGCATCCTTCAGGGCAAGTACATCATTCACACCATCACCGGTCATAGCGACCGTCATTCCCTGCTTTTTCAGTGCCTGCACAAACTGTCTTTTCTGTTCCGGGATTACCCTTCCGAAGACCGTATATTTGCTCACCGCAAGGGCAATATCTTCTTCGGTCTTTAATGTTCCCGCATCCACGTAATTCTCTGCGCCTTCAATTCCGGCCTGCTTCGCAGTCTCCGATACGGTGATCGGATTATCACCGGAAATAACTTTTATCGCAACACCCTGGTCCGCAAAATATTTGAAAGTCGCAGGTGCTTCTTCCCGGACTTTATTGAGAAGGAGGACATAGCCAAGCGGCGTTACCGTTCCAGTCAGCGGCTTGCCATCCGGCTCTCCATCATAGCTTCCAAATACCAGTACACGGAATCCCCTGGACGTATACTGTTCTATTCTTCCCTGATACTTTGTATAATCCTCACGCAGGACAAATTCCGGTGCACCGAGCACATATGCCTGATCTTTGAAAATCACTCCGCTGTATTTGACCGTGGAAGAAAAAGGAACCACTTTTTCCGGCACTTTTTCTGAATGCTCTGTAAAATGTTCTTTCATCGCACGCATCGTACTGTTATCCGCGTCCATTCCTTTGACAAAATCGCCGATCATCCGGTTCAGATCCGGCATCTTTTCTTCGTCATAGGCCTTGGCTTTCGCCACTTCACTGACACACATACTATCTTCTGTGATCGTACCTGTCTTGTCAACACAAAGCACATTCACCCTCGCCAGAGTCTCGATACTTTTCATATCATGGAGCAATACCTTCTTCGATGCAAGACGCATTGCGCTTACCGCAAGTGCCACGCTTGCAAGAAGATATAATCCTTCCGGGATCATGCCGATCACTGCAGCAACCATGGAGATAATACTCTGCCGGAAGCTGTCGTGATTATAGAAATAACTCTGCACAAACAAAATGATTCCTATCGGGATCAGTGCGATTCCGACCATTTTTACCAGCTTGTCCAGGGAACGGATCATCTCCGACTGTTCCCCCTGCTGCATGGCTTTTGCTTCCAGAGTCAGCTGTGAAATATAAGAATCCGCTCCAACCTTGTCCAGGCGTGCATGACAGCTTCCTGATACCACAAAACTACCTGACATCAGACGGTCTCCACGCTTTTTCGTGATCTCATCGGATTCACCGGTAAGTAAAGATTCATTGACCTGGACCTCGCCAGCCTCAACAACCGCATCTGCACAGATCTGATTCCCTGCACGAAATACAACAATGTCGTCCACAACCAGCCGATCTGCCTCCAACTTCAGCGATACCCCTCCACGGATTACTTCTGCGTGCGGTGCATTCAGCATGGTCAGCCTATCAAGTACTTTCTTGGAGCGGATTTCCTGAACGATCCCGATCAGTGTATTGCAGATGATGACCGGCAGGAATGTCAGATTTCGAAAAGAACCTACCAGGCACAACAGAATCGCCAGAATCAGAAAGATCAGGTTGAAATAGGTAAATATATTATTATGAATGATCTCTTTTGTCGTAAGTCCCGGCGAGGCAACCTCATCATTGGTCCAGCCATTCTCTTCCCTTATCCGGATCTGCTCGGGATTAAGACCTACCCGGTAGTCCGGAACCACACGCTGGATCTCGCCGCGAACGACCTCTTCCTCTTGTGTTTCTTTTTCTTTTTTTCCGAATTTCATACAAAAAATCCTCCTGTATACACGTCATTATACGCCTATACGGAAGGATTTTCCATTAAGACTTTATGAAATTTCTTTGAAACTTTAATCCCACGGAAGGTTACTGTATTCGCTGCGTCCGTCACGCATCATCAGTTCGCTTACCGCATCCTTTGCAGGTTTGCCTTCAAAAAGTACCTGATTGACCTTTTCCACGATTGGCATGGATACCTCATATTTTTCAGCCAGCTCTCTTGCCGCTTTTGCTGAATACACGCCCTCAACTACCATTTTGACCTCAGCCATCGCTTCTTCCATCGTCATTCCCTCACCGATCAGAACACCTGCCTTACGGTTACGACTGTGCTTACTTGCACAGGTGACGATCAGATCACCGATTCCGGTAAGCCCGGTAAAGGATTCCAGCTTTCCGCCCATCTTTACACCAAGTCTCGTGATTTCCGCAATTCCTCTGGTGATCAATGCCGCTTTGGTGTTATCCCCGTATCCTAGTCCATCTGCAACTCCGGCTGCAAGTGCGATTACATTTTTCAGGGAACCTCCAAGCTCAATTCCTTTAATATCCGGGCTTGTGTAGACACGGAATACATCATTCATGAAAATTTTCTGCAGATAAATGGCGGTTTCTTCTGTCTCTGCTCCGACTACAACCGTTGTCGGAAGTTCGCGGCTTACTTCTTCTGCGTGACTTGGACCAGAAAGAACAGCTACATTTGCCTGCGGAATCTCTTCTTCAATCTGCTCAGAAAGTGTCTTTAAAGTACCCTCTTCAATTCCTTTTGCCACATTGACCAGAATTTGCTCTTCCTTTACATACGGGCACATTTTCTTCGCCGTAGCTCTGGTTGCCATAGACGGAACTGCAAGAACGACCACATCTTTTCCTTCCACACTTCCCTGCAGATCTGTTGTGATCTCGATCTCCTCCGGGATATGAACGCCCGGAAGCTTACTTGGATTTTCCCGCTTTTCTCTGATCTCATCTGCTTCTTCTTTTAAATAAGACCAGATGGTTACATGATGTCCGTTTTTATTCAGTACCAGGGCCAGAGCCGTTCCCCAGCTTCCTGAACCGATAACTCCGATTTCTGCCATAAATTATTACCTCTTATTTTTCTTTTTTGAAAAACTGATCTTGCTCTCTGTACCATTTCTCAGACGTCCGATATTCGCACGGTGACGGATAAATGCAGAGAGAACAAAAAGTGCTCCGATTCCATACATTTCAAACAGATACTTCTGCGCCATTCCAAACATTCCCATCTGTCCGTCAACGACGAGTCCGACAAGGAACAGTACGGAAATCACCAGCGATCCCAGTGATACATAACGTGTCACGGCAACAATTACGATAAACACGATCAGACATACTGCCGCAATCCGAATATCTGTAGATAAGATCATACCTGCCGTAACTGCAATTCCCTTTCCGCCCTTGAACTTCAGATAGAATGGAAAATTATGTCCAAGCACTGCCCCAAAACCTGTATACAGCGAAAGGAGCGGTAAAATATCTGTGTGAGACTGTCCGTAAATTCCGCGGACCACCAGAACCGCGATCACGCATTTGAAGCAGTCACCAAGCAGGGTGATCATTCCGGCTTTGATTCCCATGGTGCGAAGTGCATTGGTAGAACCTGCATTTCCGCTTCCCATCTTGCGGATATCTACCCCCTGGGTTTTTCCATAGAAATAGCCGGTCTGAAACAGGCCAAATATATAGCCGATCAGCAAACATACAAGACGTTCCATCTTATTTGTCCTTCTCCTTTCTCTCCCTGATAAAGAATTTAAGAGACGTTCCACGGAAGCCAAACGCTTCACGGATCTTATTCTCCAGATATCTCGTATAAGAGAAATGCATCAGTTCTTTATCATTTACAAAGATGACAAATGTCGGCGGTTTGACCGCTACCTGGGTAATATAGTAAAGTTTCAGACGTTTTCCCTTATCTGACGGTGGCTGCTGCATTGCAACAGCTTCGGTCATGATCTCGTTAAGGACACCCGTAGCTACACGGAGTGTCTGGTTCTCAATAACGGTGTCGATCATGTCAAAGAGCTTCGGAAGTCTCTGACCTGTCAGCGCAGACACATACATGATCTCTGCGTAAGGCAGGAAAGACAGCACCATCCGGATCTGATGCTCATATTCCCTCGTGGTCTTATCGTTCTTTTCAATGGCATCCCATTTATTTACAACGATGATGACACCTTTTCCACGCTCATGTGCGATTCCTGCGATCTTGGCATCCTGCTCGGTTACTCCTTCTGCCGCATCGATCACAACCAGGACCACATCCGCTCTTTCTACTGCCGTAACTGTGCGGATAATACTGTATCGCTCCAGTTCCTCTTTGATCTTATTCTTACGACGAAGTCCTGCTGTATCAATAAATACATATTCTTTTCCATTGTGTACTACTTCCGTGTCAATGGCATCTCTTGTAGTTCCGGCAATATCGGATACGATCACACGGTCTTTTCCGATCAGACGGTTGATGATCGAAGATTTCCCAACGTTCGGTTTTCCAACGATTGCAACTCTCGGACGGTCATCTTCCTCTTCCTGACCTGCCCCTTCCGGAAAATGTGCCAGAACCTTATCCAGCATATCTCCGATTCCAATTCGTTCCGATGCTGAGATCGGAACCGGATCTCCGATTCCCAGATTATAAAATTCATACACATCCGGCATCATCTTGTTGAAATTGTCCACTTTATTGACAACAAGGATGACTGGCTTGTGGGAGCGGCGGAGCATATCTGCCACTTTTGAATCAGAATCTACAAGTCCCTGCTTTACATCTGTCATAAACAGGATCACATCTGCAGTGTCAATGGCGATCTGTGCCTGCTCTCTCATCTGGGAAAGGATCACATCACGGCTGTCCGGCTCGATTCCACCGGTATCGATCAACGTAAATTCTTTATCGAGCCAATTCACTTCTGCATAAATTCTGTCGCGGGTAACACCCGGCGTATCTTTAACGATTGCTATCTTTTCTCCTGCCAGTGCATTAAAAAGCGTCGACTTTCCAACGTTCGGCCGCCCTACAATGGCAACAACTGGTTTACTCATATTTTCTTCCTCCTGATATTTATTCGGAATTCTGCTTCTATATCATACTAGATTTCTTCAAAAAATGCAATTTTTTAACACCTCTTTCTTGTCATTGCTTTTAAATAATGGTATAAAAGATAGGTAAGATTAGATAAAAAGCGCGTAAAACGCTTATTATAAGGAGGCACTCATGACAAATATCGAACTTATGGAAAAAGCTCTTCCGACAGCACCACTTAAAATTGCTGCTCTGGAAAGCTGCAAGGATCTGGCAGAAAAAGTGGATCAGTACATCGTATCGTTCCGCAAAAATTCTCTGCATGATTTTCTGGATCCTGCAATCTATTCATCTTATGAAGCAGATTCTTATCTTGCAAAGAACAGTTGCCCACGTTTTGGTTCGGGGGAAGCAAAGGGAATGTTTGGCGAAAGTATCCGCGGAAAAGATCTCTTTATTATGGTGGATGTCTGCAACTACAGCCTGACATACACAGTAAACGGACATATCAATCATATGTCACCGGATGATCACTATCAGGATCTGAAGCGTATCATCTCCGCTTCTACAGGAAAGGCACACCGTGTAAATGTAATTATGCCATTCCTTTACGAAAGCCGCCAGCACAAGAGAACCAAACGCGAATCTCTGGACTGTGCAATGGCCCTGGAAGAATTAACCGCAATGGGTGTATCTAACATTCTGACATTTGACGCACACGATCCGCGTGTACAGAATGCGATCCCACTCAATGGTTTCGACAGCTTCAACCCTCTGTATCAGTTCATCAAAGCTCTGTTTAAAGCAGAACCGGATCTGAAAGCAGACAAAGACCATCTGATGATCATCAGCCCGGATGAAGGTGCAATGCAGAGAGCCGTATACTTCTCCAACGTACTTGGCGTTGATATGGGTATGTTCTACAAACGCCGTGATTATTCTACCATCGTAAATGGTAAAAATCCGATCGTTGCACATGAATTCTTAGGTGACGATGTACATGGAAAGACCGTTATCATCATTGATGACATGATTTCTTCCGGTGAAAGTATGCTGGATGTTACCAGACAGTTAAAAGACCGCGGAGCAGAGCGTGTATTTGTATGTACTACTTTTGGTCTCTTCACAGAAGGCCTTGACAAGTTCGATGAATATTATGAAAAGGGATATCTGGACAGACTGATCACAACCAATCTGACCTATCTGCCTCCTCAGCTTCATGATAAACCGTATTTTATTGAAGCAGATATGAGTAAGTTCCTTGCACTGATCATTGATTCGATGAATCATTCTACATCTATCAGTGCGGTTATGAATCCGACGGATAAGATTCATGATTTGCTTGCGAAGAGAAATATGAGATAAATTTTGTTGGCGGGAAAGTAAGGATATATTAACGAACGGACGCCGCAAGAGAACCATAAAACAGGACAGCTTCCTTTGTGCAAACCATTCCGATGAGCCTCTGAAAGCGAAAATCGTGTTCAGCAATGGCTTCCACGATTTTTGAGTCTCATCTCCATTGCACAAAAATGGAAGCTGTCCTGTTTTATGGTTCTCTTACAGCTGTTTGTTAGTATATTTTTACTTTTCTGGCAAACAAGAAGCTCTTTTTTATATCATATTATTTTGAAAATACTGCATCATTTTTTGTAAGAAGATATACACAGTATTGATTCATACTAATTCCTTCTTTTTGAGAGTGTTCTGCTAGAGATCTGTGGAGACTTCTTGGAATCCTTAATTTGAACTGTCCAGAATAATTTTCCAAGCTGTCTGGTTCATATATCTCAATTCCTTCTTCTAATGCTGCTTCAATCCAAGTTCTTTTTGCATCTAATGCATTTTGTACTGCACTTTCTATTGTCTCGCCGCAGGTAATACACCCTGGCAAATCTGGATATGAAACTACAAATCCACCTTCCTCTTCATCCTCTACAATTTCCATTCGATAAGGCATTTTCATATATTCATTCAGCGTTTTCATCTTTCCTCGTCTCACTTTCTACTATCTGTCTTACCATTTCTACATATACTTTTTTGATTGGTTCATGCTTTGGTATTGTAACTGGCATACAGCCACACTTTCTGAATGTATAATGACTGCTTCCACCTTTTGGTGAATTCATTTCATAGCCATAGCTTTCCAATACCTTTCGCAATTCATCAAACCGGAGTTCTTTTGATAAATTACATATACGCATTATCAGTTTATCCCATTTTGACATTATTTATCTCTCCTTTTTATTATGAATGGTATCGTATATGGTGTCAAGCTATTTCCTTGGTTTCTTTTCAAATTTACAAAACCAATGACTGCTTCCTGCTTTTCTTCTCTTGTCGTTTTTCTATTTTTGTTATATAATAACCATTGGTTATATTTGTTCTATATATTATCATAACCAATGGTTATTATCAAGGAGTGATTTTATGCATTTTTGTCCAGAAAAATTAAAAGAAGTACGGGAAACTTTAAATATAAACAAAGCAGAAGCTGCCCGCCGGTTAAATATTTCTGCAATGGCATACGGACGGTATGAAAAAGGCGAACGGGAGCCTTCTTATCAGACTGTATGCTTTATCGCCAACGCTTTTCATTGTAATATTGATTTTTTATATGGACTTTCAGACCGTATGGATGCAGACTACATTATCGTTTCCCGAACCGAATCTCCAGAATTATACAATCTACTGGCGAAAATCAATAAAAATGATGATATAAAAAAAAGAATTATGGCATATGCGCAGAAATTAACTAAAATGCCGTAAAACCAATATCTTTCATGGTCTTACGGCATTCTTATTTATCGTATTTACTTATACTATCCTGTCCCCATCAAAGAATTCCTGTCCGGTCGGGTATGTATAGGAATCTCCGATTTCATGGAGAAGGACGACTTTTAATTTATTATTCAGTGTTTTTTTATCCAGCTTGATTGCTTCAGTGAGCTGCGGGAGTGGGATATCGGCTTTTACCGGAAGTTTATAAGCTTCCAGGACTTTGCGGATATGCTCGGCTTCGCCTTTTTTGGTAAGCCCTTTTTCTTCGGCAATCTTTGTGATCTGGTACATTCCGATGGCTACGGCCTCACCGTGGCTTTCTCTTTCGTAGTGGAAATGCTGCTCAATGGTGTGGGCAAGGGTATGTCCGAAATTCAGGAGAATTCTCTCTCCGGTATCGAATTCGTCTTCTTCTACAACGCGGCGTTTGATATCGACGCAGGTTGCGATCACATCTGTCAAATGTTCTTTCAGATTCTCATAGGATCCGCATTCTTCCAGAAGATCAAAGAGCTTGCGGTCTTTGATGCAGCCGTATTTGATAACTTCCCCCATGCCGTCCGTCACGTAACGCTCCGGCAGGGTTTCCAGTACATCCGGATCGATCAGTACCATCTTCGGCTGGTAAAAGGCACCTACCAGGTTCTTACCCTGTGGAAGATCGACTGCAACTTTTCCACCAACAGAAGAATCTACCTGTGCAAGAATGGAAGTTGGAATCTGTACGAACTTGATTCCTCTAAGAAAGGTCGCTGCCACAAATCCGGCAAGGTCTCCTACCACTCCACCGCCAAGTGCAACGATCAGGTCTGTTCTGGAAATCTTTGCTTCCAGAAGAGAGCTGTATACACCCGGAAGGGTTTCGAATGCTTTTGACGGTTCTCCATGTGGAATCACGGTTTCCGTACACTCATATTTTTCAGAAAGATTTTTCTTAAGCGCTTCTCCGTAATAAGAATAAACTCTGTCATCAGAAATGATCATGATCTTTGATCCCTGATATACTTCCGCTATTCTTTCTGCTGCTTCTTTCAGAATTCCTCTTTCAATATAGATCGGATAGCTGTGTTCCTTTAAATCTACCGTCATTTTCATCGTTTTGTTCCTCCCAGGCTGCTGTTTTTTTACATTTCTTTACCGACTGCTTTTGCGATTCCGGTAATCTCTTTTAACAGTGTATCGTATTTTTCCGGTTTCAGCGACTGTGCTCCGTCACAAAGTGCTGTTTCCGGACTGTTATGTACTTCGATGATCAGTCCGTCCGCTCCTGCCGCAACTGATGCCTTTGCCATCGGATCAACCAGCCACCATTTTCCTCCTGCATGGCTTGGGTCCACGACAACCGGAAGATGGCTGAGCTTTCTTACAACCGGGATAGACTGAAGATCCAGTGTATTTCTCGTGTAAGTCTCGAAAGTACGGATTCCTCTTTCACAGAGGATAACATTCGGATTTCCGGATGCCATAATGTATTCAGCTGACATCATCCATTCTTCGTAGGTTGCATTAAGTCCTCTCTTTAAGAGAATTGGTCTCTTGGTCTGTCCAAGCTGTTTTAAAAGATCGTAGTTCTGCATGTTACGTGCACCGATCTGGATCAGGTCTACTTTTTCATCGAATATTTCCAGATATTCCGGTGACATCAGTTCTGTTACAATCGGAAGTCCTGTCTCTTCTCTTGCTGCACATAAGATTTCCAGACCTTCAAGTCCGAGTCCCTGGAATGAATATGGGCTTGTTCTCGGTTTGAATGCACCGCCGCGGAGCATGTTTGCGCCGGATGCTTTGACCGCTTTTGCAATTCCGATTACCTGCTCTTCGGATTCTACGGAGCAAGGTCCGGCGATCAGTGCAAGATGTCCGCCACCAACTTTGACACCGGATACATCCACGATGGTGTCATCCGGATGGAATGCACGGTTTACAAGTTTATAAGGTTCCTGTACATGCATAACCTTCTCAACAGAAGAGTCTACCTCGAAAAGCTTTGGATCTACACGGACCGTATCGCCGATACAGCCAATAATTGTAAGATCCTCACCTTTTACAGTATGTACTTCCAGTCCTTTTGCACGGACCATATTTTCAACTCGTTTTACGTTTTCATCACTTGTTCTTGGTTTTAATACGATAATCATAATTTTTTCCTTTCTCTTTGCGAATGTTCTACTAATCAAAAAACTCCCGCCTTCTGTTTCTTTCAAAACAGAGGACGAGAGTATGATATACTTCGTGGTTCCACCTCATTTTACAATTGTCTCACGACAACTGCCTCGTCAGGTACGTCGTTCATAACGGTTATACCCTTGCAGATAACGGCTGCTACCGGAAATACCTATTAACAATTCTTCAAGAGAATGCATTCAGTATCCTACTCCAAGAGGAATTCAATATAATCTTCGGTATCCTTCTTCCACCGATAAAGGACTCTCTGTGACGTCTTATTATATTTACTACTTCTTTTCATTGTATTTTGATAGTAGAATATGTAATTTTTAAAATCTATAACTTATGTTACACGAATCAATAGGCTTTGTCAATCATTTTCAACAAATTAACGCGAGAAATATCTTTCTTTGATAATATCAACCGGCATCTCTTTTCCTGTCCAGAGCTCAAATGATGCAGCACCCTGATATAACAGCATATTCAGACCGTTCAGTGTCTGGCATCCTGCTGCTTTTGCTTTCTTCAGGAATAAGGTTTCTTCCGGATTGTAGATGACATCGAATACAAACAGGTCTTTTCTGAATACGCTATCGTCTGTGATGATACATCTGTCTGTCTTCGGTGCCATACCGATCGAAGTTCCGTTTACCAGAATTGCACTTTCTGCAATCTCTTTTTTGAGGACTTCCGGATCAGAGAAATCATAAAGGTTGATCTTGCAGTCTGTCTTCTCATGAAGCTTCTCGATGGTCTTTTCTGCGCGGGTGAAAAATTCATCACGGATGTTGAATACCGAAATCTCTGCAACTCCGTCGAGTGCTGCCTGGATCAGGATCGCTGCTGCTGCTCCGCCTGCTCCAAGAAGAGTCATCTTCTTGCCGATGATATCCATGCCTGTCTCACTGACTGCACGCATGAATCCGATTCCGTCTGTTGTGTAACCTGTCAGTATACCGTTATCATTGACAACGGTATTGACTGCTCCACCGATCTCAGATGCCGGTGAAAGTTTGTCAACCAGTGAACACATCAGATTCTTGTCAGGCATAGTCAGGTTGAATCCTCTGACTCCCATGACTTTCAGACCATCTACTGCTGTCTTTAAATTATCTGTTCCAACATCAAATGCCAAATATGCGTAATCCAGCTCCAGCTGGCGAAATGCCTCGTTATGCATCATTGGGGAAATGCTGTGTGCTACCGGACTCCCCAGTAACCCGGTAAGAACTGTATGTCCTGTAATCTCGTATGCCATTATATTTTCCTCCTGCGTTACATTTTCGCACTGTAAAGTGCTACTTTTGTCCTCTATCATACCATATTTTTCAAAATACGCAAGCATCGTTATTTAAAAAACGATTTTTTTAATTTTTGAACTGCCTATAAAAAACAAATTTCCACTGAATCATCATTGAAAAAAATATTTTCTGCCTTTGAAAAAAGAATTTTGAAAACTTTTGAATAACCAGGCAAAATGTAAATAAAAGGGATGCGCTTTTTCAAACGCACCCCATCACTTTCTTATGCAATTACTCTGACTTTCAAAACGCCCTCGATCATTTCCAGACCTTTTACCACGTCTTCTGCCACATCATTATCCACATCGATCATCGTATATGCATAGCTGCCACGGCTCTTATTCGTCATATCATCGATATTGACATTATCCTTTGCCAGAAGCGCAGTAAACTGACCGATCATGTTCGGAATATTCCTGTGCAGGATCGTAATTCTTGTCTTATCCCTTACACCCATATCGCATGCCGGGAAGTTGACAGAATTACGGATATTTCCATTTTCCAGGAAATCCTTCAGTTCTTCTACTGCCATCTTTGCACAATTATCTTCTGATTCAGCAGTTGACGCTCCCAGATGCGGAATGACAATCGCATGCTTTACTCCTGCGATCTCCGGTGTCGGGAAGTCCGTTACATAGCGTCCGACTTTTCCACCAACAAGTGCATCCACAATGTCTTCACTGTTCACCAGTACATCTCTTGCAAAGTTCAGGATCACAACGCCGTCTTTCATCAGACTGATGGCATTCTTATTGATCATACCCTTTGTATCTTCCAGTGCCGGTACATGGATTGTGATATAATCACACTCCTTGTAGATCTCATCTACATTCTTAGTGTGATGGATGCTTCTTGAAAGTCTCCATGCGGAATCTACAGAAACATATGGATCATAACCATACACTTCCATCCCGAGATGCGTAGCCGCATTGGCAACCAGGACACCGATTGCACCAAGACCGATCACACCAAGCTTCTTTCCCTGGATCTCACAGCCTGCAAATGCTTTTTTCGCTTTTTCTGCATCTTTGGCAATATTGCCATCCTCTTCGTTCTCCTGTACCCAGTTGATCCCGCCAAGGATATCTCTGGATGCAAGCAGCATACCGGCGATCACCAGCTCTTTTACACCATTGGCATTTGCCCCTGGTGTATTAAATACAACGATTCCCTGCTCCGCACATTTGTCCAGTGGAATATTATTTACACCGGCCCCGGCACGGGCAATCGCTTTTAAATCTTTATCAAATTCCAGTTCATGCATTCCGGCACTTCTTACAAGTACCGCATCTGCTCCTGCCATCTCACCGGCAGGTACATAATCATCACTGAATTTCTCCAGTCCAACAGGAGAAATCGGGTTCAAGCAAAAATATTTATACATATTACAGATTCTCCTCCTCAAACTTCTTCATAAATGCAACCAGGGCTTCCACACCTTCGTATGGCATTGCGTTATAAATACTTGCACGCATACCACCAACAGTACGGTGTCCTTTCAGATTCTCAAGACCTGCTTCTTTTGCCTCTTTTACAAATTTGGCATCCAGCTCGTCACTGCCTGTCACAAACGGTACATTCATAAGAGAACGGTCTTTCTTTTCTACCGTACCTTTGAACAGTTTGCTCTGATCCAGGTAGTCATAGAGCAGTTTGGCTTTCTTTTCGTTGCGTTCTTTCATAACTTCCAGTCCGCCCATCTTTTTAAGCCATTTAAATACCTTACCGCAGATATAGATTCCGTATGCCGGCGGTGTATTGTAAAGAGAACCTGCGTCTGCATGTGTCTTGTATGTAAGCATGGTCGGTGTTCCCGGAAGTACATCCTCTGTAATCAGATCTTCACGGATGATCGCGATAACAACACCCGCTGGTCCGACATTCTTCTGGACTCCACCATAGATGAGACCATATTTTGTCACATCTACAGGCTCAGACAGGAAGCAGGATGATACATCCGCTACCAGTGTCTTGCCTTTCGTGTTCGGAAGTTCCTTGAATTTGGTTCCGTAAATTGTATTATTTTCGCAGATATATACATAATCTGCATCTTCATCAACCGGCAGATCCGAACAGTCAGGAATGTACGAAAAGGTTTTATCCTCGGACGATGCGATCTTATTCACCTTTCCATATTTGGATGCCTCAGCAGCTGCCTTTTTGGCCCACTGCCCGGTAACAATATAATCCGCTACTTTGTTCTTCATCAGATTCATTGGAATCATTGCAAACTGCTGGCTTGCGCCACCCTGAAGGAACAGTACTTTGTAATTATCCGGGATTCCCATCAGATCACGAAGATCCTGTTCAGCGGTTTCAATGATTTCAGCAAAAGCTTTCGAGCGATGACTCATCTCCATAACGGACATTCCACATCCTTTGTAATCCAGCATCTCATCTGCTGCTTCTCGTAAAACTTCTTCCGGCAGTACTGCCGGTCCTGCTGAAAAATTGTAAACTCGTTTCATATTACTCCTCCATTCCTGCTCTGCGTATCTGTCGCTGCATATGTTTTTCTAGTTTATCTGCTGTTTTTCCTGCAGATCCTTCTCGTCAAAAGCTTCACTGATCGGAGCACCCGGAGCAACCATCGGCCATACCTTGTCATCGCTGTCGATCTGACAGTCAATCACCACCGGACCGCCTGCATTTAAAGCAAATTTAAATGCATCTGCGAATTCTTCTCTGGTCGTAGCTCTTACCGCTTTCGCCCCCATCGCTTCTGCGAGTTTCACAAAATCTACTGCATCATTCAGAACAGTTGCTGAATAGCGCTGTCCGTAAAACAGATTCTGCCACTGTCTTACCATACCAAGCACATGGTTGTTTACTACAACCTGGATGATCGGAATGTTGTAACGCGCCGCTGTTGCAACTTCATTCATATTCATACGGAAGCATCCGTCTCCGGCTATATTGACTACCGTCTTCTCCGGTCTGCCCATCTTGGCTCCGATTGCGGCTCCAAGACCGTATCCCATGGTTCCAAGACCACCTGATGTAAGCAGTGTTCTCGGTTTTGTGAATTTATAATACTGCGCTGCCCACATCTGATGTTGTCCAACTTCTGTGACGATGATAGCATCACCTTCTGTCTGTTTGTAAATCTCTTCGATCACATACGGACCGGTCAGACTTTCCGGATGATAGGTAAGCGGGTATTTCGCTTTATATTCCTGGATCTTTTTGATCCATTCGGTGTGTTCCTGCTGTGACAGTTTTTCATTAACTGCCGCAAGCACTTCTTTGATATCTCCAACCACACCTTCATCAATGATGACATTCTTGTTCATCTCTGCCACATCAATATCAAACTGGAGAATCTTTGCATTACTTGCAAATTTATTTGGATTACCTGTGACACGGTCGGAGAATCTTGCACCGACTACGATCAGAAGATCGCATTCACTGACTCCAAAGTTCGATGTCTTGGTACCATGCATACCAAGCATTCCTGTATAAAGTTCATCAGTTCCCGGAAATGCACCTTTTCCCATCAGGGAGTCACATACCGGACACTGTACCTTGTCTACGAATGCACGGAGTTCTTCACTTGCATCAGATAATATAGCTCCGCCTCCGACGAATACGAACGGACGCTTTGCTTCTTCGATCATCTCTACTGCCTTGTTAATATCTTCCATGCAGATTTCTTTTTTGTATTTTACGATTGGCTGGATTTTGACAGGCTCATACTCTGCTTTATTGCCTGTCACATCTTTCGGTATATCGATCAGCACCGGTCCCGGTCTTCCGGACTGTGCGATCTCAAACGCCTTGCGGATCGTCTTTGCAAGATCATTGACATTCTTCACAATAAAATTATACTTTGTGATCGGCATCGTAATACCGGTAATGTCAATTTCCTGAAAACTGTCTTTTCCAAGAAGCGGTACCCCTACATTACAGGTGATCGCAACGATCGGAATAGAATCCATAAATGCGGTCGCGATTCCTGTTACGAGATTTGTTGCTCCAGGTCCACTGGTTGCAAAACACACCCCAACTTTACCAGTGGCACGCGCATATCCGTCTGCCGCATGAGAAGCTCCCTGCTCATGCGATGTAAGGATATGTCTGATTTCATTACTATGCTTATATAATTCATCATATACATTTAAAATTGCGCCGCCCGGATATCCGAATACGGTATCCACGCCCTGCTCTTTTAAACACTCTATCAGTATCTCTGCACCATTTAATTGCATTGTACATTCCCCTTGTCCAGATTTTACTTTATTTGTGTGGAACTTCCAGAACTGCTCCACGGTTTCCTGAAGTTACCATTGCTGCATATCTTGCAAGATATCCTGTTGTAACTTCAGGATCTCTTGGCTGCCATTTTTCTTTTCTTCTTGCAAGTTCTTCATCTGAAATTCTTGCATTTAATTTCAGGTTCGGGATATCGATCTCGATGATATCGCCTTCCTCGATCAGTGCTACCGGTCCGCCGACTGCTGCTTCCGGTGATACGTGTCCGATAGAAGCTCCACGGGATGCACCGCTGAAACGGCCGTCTGTAATAAGTGCTACCGATGAACCAAGTCCCATACCTGCGATCGCAGAAGTCGGATTCAGCATTTCCGGCATACCAGGACCACCCTTTGGTCCGACGTAACGGATAACTACAACATCT
This sequence comes from Allocoprococcus similis, assembly GCF_054660775.1. Taxonomy (NCBI): domain Bacteria; kingdom Bacillati; phylum Bacillota; class Clostridia; order Lachnospirales; family Lachnospiraceae; genus Allocoprococcus; species Allocoprococcus similis. The sequence goes on along the minus strand of NZ_BAAHSG010000010.1, from coordinate 70,015 downwards.
CCCGGATGGATATCTCCGCCTTTGATTGCCTTGATCGCATCATCTTCACATTCAAATACTCTTGCAGGTCCTTCATGTACCAGCATTTCCGGTACAACTGCAGAACGTTTTACAACACTGCCATCCGGTGCGATATTACCTTTGAGGACTGCAAGTCCACCAGTCTGGCTGTATGGATTGTCGATCGGACGGATTACTTCCGGATTTTTATTTTCGCATCCTGCGATATTTTCTCCAACTGTCTTTCCGGTTACTGTCATGCAGTCTGTGTACAGAAGACCTTTCTTATTCAGCTCGTTCATAACAGCATATACACCACCTGCTTCATTCAGGTCTTCCATATATGTAGGACCTGCCGGTGCAAGATGACAGAGGTTCGGAGTCTTTTCGCTGATTCCGTTTGCAAAATCAATTTCAAAATCCATACCGATCTCATGTGCGATCGCCGGAAGGTGAAGCATACTGTTAGTTGAGCATCCAAGTGCCATATCAACAGTCAGAGCATTTAAGATGGCTTCTTTTGTCATAATGTCTCTCGGACGGATATTTCTTCTGTACATTTCCATTACCTGCATACCTGCATGTTTTGCAAGACGGATTCTTTCTGAATATACAGCCGGAATTGTTCCATTCCCCTGAAGTCCCATACCAAGTACTTCTGTCAGACAGTTCATACTGTTGGCTGTATACATTCCGGAGCAGGATCCACAGGTAGGACATACTTTATTTTCAAATTCACATACATCACATTCGTCCATTGTTCCTGCTGCGTAGGATCCAACTGCCTCGAACATGCTGGAAAGACTTCTCTTCTGTCCTTTTACATGTCCCGCAAGCATTGGTCCGCCACTGACGAACACTGTAGGTACATTAATACGGGCTGCTGCCATCAAAAGTCCAGGTACGTTCTTATCACAGTTCGGGATCATAACAAGGGCGTCAAACTGATGTGCCATTGCCATTGCTTCTGTCGAATCTGCGATCAGATCTCTTGTTACCAGAGAATACTTCATACCGATGTGTCCCATTGCAATACCGTCACAGACTGCGATTGCCGGGAACATGATCGGTGTTCCGCCTGCCATGGCAACTCCCATCTTTACTGCATTTGCAATTTTATCCAGGTTCATATGTCCCGGAACGATTTCGTTATAAGAACATACGATTCCGACAAGCGGTCTCTCCAGTTCTTCTTTTGTAAGACCAAGCGCATTGAACAATGATCTGTGCGGCGCCTGCTGCATACCTGTTTTTACATTATCACTTCTCATGATTTTATGATCCTCCTGTAAATTTTGTCTCTATTCTATTACAGTTCCGTCCTGCTTCTCTTTCCCCATAGCAGTACGGAACTGTATCTTTCCAAATCCTTGACTATCGAATTCTTTCGCAGATCAGATCTCCCATCCGGGCTGTTCCAACCTTTGTACATCCGTCTGACATAATATCTCCGGTTCTGTATCCATCTTTTAATACCTGGGAAACAGCTGCTTCAATCGCATCTGCTGCTTTATCCTGGTCCAGGCTGAAACGAAGCATCATTGCTGCTGAAAGAATTGTTGCTATCGGGTTTGCAATTCCCTGTCCTGCTATATCCGGTGCCGAGCCGCCACTTGGTTCATACAGTCCGAACTTAGTCTCATTCAGGCTTGCACTTGCCAGCATTCCGATCGATCCGGTTACCATACTTGCTTCATCAGAAAGGATGTCTCCGAACATGTTCTCTGTAAGAATGACATCAAACTGCTTCGGATCTCTTACAAGCTGCATTGCACAGTTGTCTACCAGCATATGCTCCAGTGTAACTTCCGGATAATCTTTCGCAACCTCTTCTACTACTTTTCTCCAGAGTCTTGAAGAATCCAATACATTCGCCTTATCGACGCTTGTCACTTTCTTTCTTCTCTTCATTGCGATGTCAAACGCGCGGATCGCAATCCGGCGGATCTCAGCCTCATTATAAGTAAGTGAATCGAATGCAGTCATCACACCATCCACTTCTTCTGTCTTTCTCTCTCCAAAATAAAGACCGCCTGTCAGTTCACGCATGATCATCAGATCAAATCCGCCTTCTGTAATCTCTTCTTTCAGAGGGCATGCACCCTTCAGTTCTTTATACAAAACTGCCGGACGCAGATTAGCGAACAGGTTCAGTTCTTTTCTGATCTTCAAAAGACCTGCCTCCGGTCTCTTTGACGGTTCCAGCTTATACCACGGGGAAGTCTTTGCATCTCCTCCAATGGATCCCATCAGTACGGCATCACATGCTTTTGCTTTTGCTACCGTCTCATCTGTAAGCGGGACTCCATGTACATCAATGGATGCTCCCCCAAGAAGCAGCTGTTCATAAGAACAGTCAAATCCGTATACCTCTCCAGCTTTATCAAGAACTTTCATCGCTTCCGTTACAATCTCCGGACCGATTCCGTCACCTTTAATTACTCCGATTTTCAGGCTCATCTTTGTCATTCCCTTCTATGTATCTGTGATTTTGGTACCATTTTTCGTTCCAAAAATCTGTTAAACACTATAATACCGTATTTTTTGTCAGGTTTCAACCCTTTAATCTGTAAAAGTATAAAAATCAGAGCGAACTCTGTTTTATTTTCCCGTTTTCTGTGGAATCACAAAGATAAAGATCAGCGAACTGACAAACAGCATTCCCGGATAAAAAAGCTTCGGAATGATCTGAAATGCAGAAATCTCACCGCCAAGCTCATGCACTGCCGAAATTGCCACAAGCATCTGCGCACCATACGGGATCACTCCCTGCGAAATACAGGAAAAAGTATCCAGAAGGGAGGCCGTCTTTCTCGGTGTGATCTGATAATCGTCTGCCATTTCCTTTGCAATTGGATTGGCCATCACAATTGCTACGGTATTGTTCGCTGTTGCCACATCCAGGAGCGCTACCAAAATACCAACACCCAGCTGACCACTTTTCGTTCCCTTAAAGACACGGTGGATCACATCCAGCAATACATCAAAGCCACCATTTTCCCGGATCAGCGCACACATTGCAGCAACCAGCACCGCCACCATACAGGTTTCAAACATCCCGGACACACCAGATCCCATGGCAGCAAGCATTTCATACGGTGTTACCTGCCCCATTGCGAGCATGATCACCGCACCGGACACAATTCCTGTCAGAAGTACCAGAAAGACATTGAACCCTGCGATTCCGCCGATCAGCACCAGCACATACGGAATGATCTGCGTCAGATTGTATTCGTGCGTAACTGCCGTTCCGATCTCTGCCCGGAAAGAGCTGATCAGGATCAGAACCAGCGATACGATCGCTGCCGGAAGTGCGATCCAGAAATTTTCCCGGAATTTATCTTTCATCTCACATCCCTGCCCGTTGCAGGCAGCAATTGTTGTATCTGATATGAAAGAAAGATTGTCCCCAAACATGGAACCTCCCATCACCGATGCCACACAAAGTGCCAGGGAAAAACCGGACGTCTGCGAAACTGCCGCCGCAATCGGAGTCAGAAGGGTGATCGTCCCAACCGAAGTTCCCATTGCTGTTGAAACAAAACATGCAACCACAAACAGGACGGCAACCGCAAACCGTGCCGGGATGATCGATAGCATAAAATACGCCACACTCTCTGCACTGCTTCTTCCAACCACTCCCACAAAAGTTCCCGCAGTCAGGAAGATCAGCAGCATTGTGATAATATTCTTATCTCCGATTCCCCGTCCCATGATCTCCAGCTTCTCATCAAAGCCAACCTTTCTGTTCTGCAGACACGCAACCAGGAGCGCCGCCAGAAACGCCACTACGATCGGTACATTATAAAACCCCATTGGAATTTTCATTATGTATTCAAATAAAATACCCAGTCCCAGATAAAATACCAGAAATACACCGACCGGCAAAAGTGATGCACTTTTTCTTCTTTTTTCCATATATCCACCTCTCATCTGCTTCTATTGCTCCCCGGATCTTCCCCAAAACTTTTCCATATCCGGAAAACAGACAGCAATATTTCTTCTTATCATAGCATATCCTTCTCTTTTCCCGCAATAAGGGAAATACAGGAAGTTCCCGCAGAAACCGTATAAAAATACACTTTTGCACAAAAAAACAGAAGTCTGTCTCTGTTTTTTCAGGACAGACTTCTGTTTTTTACATATACATTTTACAGATGCCAGATGTCTCTGTTGTATTCAGCAATGGTTCTGTCAGATGAGAAATATCCTGCTTTCGCGATATTCACAACCATCTTCTTTGCCCATGCCATGCGGTCTTCATAATCTGCGTAAGCCTGTTCTTTCTTCTGGATATAATCTTTCACATCAAGAAGTGTCATGAACCAGTCTTTACGGATCAGTTCTGCATGCAGTTCAAGAAGCAGGTATTTATCTCCGATACGGAGAAGTTCCGGGCTGATGATAAAGTCTACCAGTCTGCGGATCTCTTCATCATTGATATAGTAATCAACTGCATTATAATCCATCTTGCGGTAATGCTCGATAACCTGTTCACTGGATTCTCCAAAGATGTAGATATTTTCATCTCCTACAAACTGATGGATTTCTACGTTGGCTCCATCTTCTGTTCCCATTGTCACAGCCCCGTTCAGCATGAATTTCATGTTACCTGTTCCACTTGCTTCTTTGGATGCAAGAGAAATCTGTTCAGAAATATCACAGGACGGAATCAGCTTTTCTGCCAGTGTCACGTTGTAGTTTTCTACCATAACCACTTTCAGATACGGTGCAACTTCCGGATCGTTATCAATCAGCTCCTGCAGGCAGAGGATCAGATGAATGATATCCTTTGCAATAACATAAGCCGGTGCAGCCTTTGCTCCAAAGATTACCGTGATCGGAGTCTCCGGTTTCTTTCCGCTCTTGATCTCCAGATATTTATAGATCACATATAATGCATTCATCTGCTGACGCTTGTATTCATGCAGACGTTTTACCTGAATATCAAAAATTGAATTTGGATTGATCTCCAGTCCCTGTGTTTCTTTTAAGTAAGCTGCCAGATCCTCTTTCTTTTTCTGTTTTACCACAAGAAGACTCTTTAAGGTTTCCTCATCATTTACATGATCAAGCAGTTTTTCAAGCTTTGTTGCATCTTTTCGGTAATCCGGTCCGATCTTCTCATCCAGCCATGCAGTCAGTTCATGGTTGCAGTGCAGCAGCCATCTTCTGAACGTAATACCATTGGTCTTGTTGTTGAATTTCTGTGGGTAAATGTCGTAGAACGGTTTCAGTTCTTCATTTTTCAGAATTTCTGTATGAAGATAAGCAACTCCGTTGACACTGTATCCATAATGGATGTCCATATGAGCCATGTGTACACGATTCTGGTCATCGATAATATGGACTCTCGGATCTTTATATCTTCCCTTAATTCTTGCATCCAGATCACGGATGATCGGAACGATCTGTGGTGCAACCTGCTCCAGATAATCAACCGGCCATTTCTCCAGTGCTTCTGCGAGGATGGTGTGATTGGTATACGCGCAGGTCTTCTGTACGATCTCAATCGCCTCATTGAAGTCGATCTGTTTCTGAACAAGAAGACGGATCAGCTCCGGAATAACCATAGACGGATGTGTATCATTGATCTGGATCGCCACATGCTCATGAAGCTTTCTGAGATCATATCCCTTTTCTTCACACTCGCGGATGATGTACTGTGCTGCATTGGAAACCATAAAATACTGCTGATAAATACGGAGCAGATTTCCTGCCTTGTCGCTGTCATCCGGATAGAGGAACAACGTCAGGTTCTCACGGATATCGTTCTTATCAAAATTGATTCCGTTTCCAACGATTGCATCATTTACCGTCTCTACATCAAAAAGATGAAGTTTGTTGCTTCCGCCTTCGTATCCGGTTACATCAATATCATACAGATGGGAACGAAGACTGAAATCCTTGAACGGGACTTCAAATGAAATACCGGTATCGTTGAGCCAGCTGTCTTTTTCAATCCACGGATTCTTCTGTTCATCCTGTTTGTGGTCGGTAAATACCTGTTTGAACAGACCCATATGATAGTTCAGCCCGATTCCGTCTCCCGGAAGTCCGAGTGTTGCAATGGAATCCAGGAAGCAGGCTGCCAATCGTCCAAGTCCACCATTTCCAAGAGACGGTTCCGGTTCAACTTCTTCGATCTCTGCAAGATTTTTCCCGTGCTTTTTCAGCACCTCTGCTGTCTCATCATAAATTCCAAGGTTGATCAGGTTGTTGGATAAAAGCTTTCCGATCAGGAACTCTGCGGAAATATAATAGAGTTTTCTCTTTCCTTCATTCTTCGGTCCTTCTTTGATCCGTTCCTTTGTCAGTGTAAGCAGCGCATAATATACCTGTTCATTCGTTGCCTGTTCAAGTCCTGTCTGGAATTTCTCCTGTAAAATCTCTGTCAGTCTTGCTTCCATGTTCTTCTACCTCCTGTAGTTGATTCTCTTTCTTTCAGTGTCGCCGGAAGATATTTCCCTTCCTGGCTTTTCTTTGTTTCTATCATGTCAAACAGAATCCCGACGGACTGTCTCGCGATCTCTTCGACCGGCTGCGCCATCGTAGTGATCGCCGGCTGATAAAATCCAGTATAGTCAAGTCCGTCAAATCCCGCAACGGCCACATCTTCCGGAATCCTTTTTCCCTCTTCCAGAAGCGCCTTGCATGCACCAATCACCATCAGATCGGAAATTGCAAATACTGCGGTAAATTCTGTTTCTTTTTTCAGCAGTTTTTTCATCATCCGATATCCGTTTTCCATCGAATATGTGGTATCTTCTTCATCCAGATAACAGATTCTTTCCTCATCCACTTCCAGACCATGTGCTTTCAGTGCTTCCCTGTAACCTTCCAATCTGAGTTTTCCGATGTTCTCATCTTTCTTATCTGAGGCAAGGATTGCAATCTTTTTATGTCCGGTCTCGCACAGATGATCTACGATCTTACGGCTTTCCGCACGGTCATCAATTGATACATAGGATGCGATACATTTCTCCGGCAGTTTATCAAATGCTGCCGTACTAACAACAAATGGAACCTTTATCTTTGCAATCCGCTCTTTGTTCTTCCTGAAATCTCCACCCAGGAAAATAATCCCTCTGAGCTTTTTTTCTTTGATCAGCTCCAGTGCGGTATCGACCTCATCCTGATCCTTTCCCATATGCTGGATAAAAAAGGAATATTTCTGTCTGCGGATCTTTTTTTCCATTACCCGCATCATTGTCGCGAAAAATGGATTATCAATCTCCTTTACCAGAATCGCAATGGATTTCGAATCGGTCCGTTTCAGATTCCTCGCACTGTTATTCGGCACAAAATTTGATTCTTCAACCGTCTTTAAAATCATCTTTTTGGTCTCAGGATTGATATCCGGATGATTGTTCAGCGCACGGGATACGGTGCTGACTCCGACCCCGCACTTCTTCGCAATATCTTTGATCGTCATTCCCATTTTATTTTTTTTCTTCTCCTAAGTCCTCTGCATCTTCAACCTTAAGTGTCATCTCGGTCTTCTCCGGGATCCTGCAATAAAGTTCTGTCATCCTGCGGATCTTTTTCACAAGTTTTTTTGAAATCTCATCCTTATGAAGTCTCCAGATCCAGTTGCCGCCAAGGGTTGACGGATGATTGATCCTCGCTTCATTACCGAGGCAGAGATAATCCTGAATCGGAATGATACAGGTATCCGCCACGCTCGACTGCGCAAGACGGATGATTTCCCATACTGCTTCATTGACACTGAGTTTCTTTCTTCCCATATAGCGAAGTGCAAACTTCTTATCTTCTTTTTTTAATTCTCTGTACCATCCTGCCAGTGTTTCATTGTCATGAGTTCCTGTGTATACTACGCAGTTCTTATCATAATTATGCGGCAGATAATTGCTAGGCTCTCTGGAATCAAATGCAAACTCCAGAACCTTCATTCCCGGATATCCGGACTCTTCCACCATCCGGATCACACTGTCTGTCAGGAATCCAAGATCCTCTGCAATAATTTTCACATCACCCAGAGTCTCTTTTACTGTCCGGAAAATATCCATTCCCGGTCCTTTTTCCCAATGTCCGAATTCCGCTGTCAGATCTCCGTATGGAATGGAATAATATTCATCGAATCCACGGAAATGATCAATTCGGATCACGTCATAAAGCTCTACACAATGACGGATTCTCTTCATCCACCATGCATATCCGGTCTTCTTATGATATTCCCACTTATAAAGCGGATTACCCCAAAGCTGTCCGGTTGCACTAAATGCATCCGGCGGGCACCCAGCAACACCAGTCGGAAGTCCGTTCTCATCAAACTGGAACAGTTCCGGATGCGACCAGCTGTCTGCACTGTCAAACGCTACATAAATCGGGATATCACCAATGATCTCAATCCCTTTTTCATTCGCATATGCTTTCAGTGCACCCCACTGTGTTGCGAATTCATACTGCATAAACTTCTGGAACAGGATCCCTTCCTGATTCTCTTTGGCGAATTTTTCCAGCGCAAGCTCATCTCTCAGACGATATTCATCTTCCCATTCACTCCAGCTTTTCCCATCATTCGCGGCTTTGATCTCCGTATAAAGCGCATAATCATCCAGCCATTCTTTATTCTCCTTGCAGAACTTCTGAAAATCTGCATCATCTGCGATCCGGCTTCTTTCATATGCTTTTCTTAAGATCTCATACCTGCAGTTATAAATCTTTTCATAATCCACATATCCCGCATTATCACCAAAGTCATATGCCTTACATTCATCTTCTGTAATCCAGCCTTTTTTTATCAGCTTTTCCAGGTCTATAAAATACGGATTTCCTGCAAAAGTTGAGAAAGACTGATACGGCGAATCTCCATACCCTGTCGGACCTAACGGAAGGATCTGCCAGTAGCTCTGGCCTGCCTTCTCAAGTGTATCCACAAACTTGTATGCTTCTTTCGAAAAAGCACCTATTCCATATTTTGATGGCAGACTTGCCACCGGCAGTAATATACCGCTTGTTCTCATAATATGCACCTCATATCTTTCTACAGTAACGGTTTCGGTATCGGTATCGGTATCGTTTCCAATAATTGTATTATAAAAGCATTGCACATAAAATGCAATGCTTTTTTTCAACTTTTTTCAAAAAATTTGATTTAGTTGTTCTCCGGCTTTTCGACCTGCATGATCGCAGACTTCTGCATCGGGATACGGCAGTTCTTGTTGCTTCCGAATTCAACGATTACGTCTTCATCTGTAATATCAATAACAACTCCGTAAAAACCGCTTGTTGTAAGAACAGTATCTCCTACAGCCAGTTCAGATAACATCAGCTGTACTCTCTTCTGTTCCTTTTTCTGTGGTCTCATCAGTAACCACCAGAATCCTCCGATAATTACAACGTAAAATAAAATAAGTACGATTGGATTATTCATTTTTCTTTCCTCCTGCTAAAATAGACACTGTTACCATCATACACAATAATAGGACATTCATCAAGACATTTTAGAATTTTTTTATCCTAATCTTCTTTTTCTTCCATTTTTGCCAGCGTCTCTTTCTTGAACTGGGCATATCTTCCCTCTTCGATCGCTCCTCTGATGTCTTCCATAAGATGATTATAATAATATAAATTGTGGAGAACGCAAAGCCGCATTCCAAGCATCTCTTTTGCTTTCAGCAGATGACGGATATAAGCTCTTGAATAACGGCGGCAGGCCGGGCACTGACAGCCTTCTTCGATCGGGCGTTCATCCAGTTCAAATTTTGCATTGAACAGATTCAGCTTACCATGCTTTGTATAAACATGACCATGTCTTCCGTTACGGCTTGGATATACGCAGTCAAAGAAATCCACGCCTCTGTCTACCGCTTCCAGAATATTCGCCGGCGTTCCGACTCCCATCAGATAGGTCGGTTTGGCAACCGGAAAACATGGAACTACTGCATCCAGAATCCGGTACATCTCTTCATGTGTCTCACCAACTGCGAGTCCGCCGACTGCATATCCATCCAGATCCATCTCTGCGATCTGCTGTGCATGCTCAATACGGATATCTTCATAGACACCACCCTGATTGATCCCGAAAAGCATCTGATGTTTGTTGATCGTATCATCAAGAGAATTGAGTCTTGCCATCTCTTCTTTACATCTTGCGAGCCATCTCGTTGTACGCTCTACCGATGCCTGCATATATTTCCTTTCCGCTACACTGGACGGACATTCATCAAACGCCATTGCGATCGTAGACGCCAGATTCGACTGAATCTGCATACTTTCTTCCGGTCCCATAAAAATCTTTCTTCCGTCAATATGGGAATTGAAGTATACACCCTCTTCCTTAATCTTTCTGAGTCCGGCAAGAGAAAACACCTGGAATCCGCCGGAATCAGTAAGAATCGGCTTGTCCCAGGCCATAAATTTGTGCAACCCGCCAAGCTTTTTCACTACCTGATCCCCCGGACGCACATGCAAATGATAAGTATTAGACAGTTCCACCTGTGTTCCGATTTCTTCAAGATCTGCAGTAGAAACAGCCCCTTTGATCGCTGCAATTGTTCCTACATTCATAAATACAGGAGTCTCGATCACTCCGTGTACGGTATGGAAGCGGCCGCGCTTGGCGCGACCGTCCCTTTTTATCAGCTCATACATAAAATTAACCTCTCTCATAAATTTAGTAATGACATACAACCGGTGTTCCGGAATCTACATTGTTGAACACCGTCTCTGCAACATCATACTGTAAATTGACACATCCGCGTGACCCATGTTCCAGATACCAGTCCCCGCCAAAGTTCGTCTGCCACGGTGCGTCGTGCAGTCCGATTCCACCGTTAAACGGCATCCAGTAAGTAACCGGCGATTCCCATTCGTAACTTCCGTCTTCCTTCTTTGGTCCACGAAGGGTTGTATTTTTTTCTTTGTATTTCAGGATATATACTCCCTGCGGTGTAGCATCTCCTCTGCTTGGCTTACCGGTAACGATCGGTCCCTGTGTCACAATTGCACCATTTACAAAAAGATACATATACTGGTTTGTCAGATCGACTTCAACATAAGTATTTCCCCAGTCTGCTCCGTCATGACTTGCTGCAGTCTGTGAATAATTCGCCTCTCTCGTCACAGTCTCTCCGTTGCGGATATTCGCTTCAAGGGCTGCAATCTCGGCAGCTTCATCAATGATCCATCCATAGTCTCCACCTTCAACCGTTGCACTGTTGCCGCCTCCGGTTGTAAATGTTCTCGCTGTCTGGTAAGTGTCATACTTACTCTCCAGCTGCTGTACATATTTCACAACTGCATCACTGTTAAAGGTAACTGCCATGTTATCATCTACCGTTACCCACTGGGAAATCAGATCTTTATCTACAACTTCTGTATTCGAACCAAAGGTATAAGTGATACTTGCCTTCAGATACTTATTCATATCGTCACATGCTTTCTTCACTTCTTCTGACTTGATTGTGTATTTTGGTTTTACATAGCAGTCTTCAGCGGTCATGTCAATCTCGCTTTTGAAACCTTCGATTGATTCTTTCACTACCTTTTTGAAATTCTCGGTATCAATCTTACTTCCGGTCTCCCCGGCTTTGACTACATATGAATTGCCGTCATACTCCGGATGTGCATTTACCGGTTCAACCTGCCGATCTGCCTGCATACACTCGAGACCGTTAATCAGGGTATCCAGCTGGTTTTCGTCATATGTAACACCGACAGATGCCGTAATTGTCTGTGTCTTTCCAAGGCAGACCGGCCACAGAAATGCATTCTGCTCTTTTACGAGCTTCTGCAGTTCATCTCCTGCTTTGTACGCAAGAGAAATATCTGTTCCGGCAATCTTCTCTTCTGTTCCATCTGATTCCTTCATCGTGAGAACATATCCATCTACCTGACTCTTCATGTATGATTCTACTGCAGAAACTGATTTCCCGGAAAAGTTCACACCATTGATCTTCGTATTAAAATAGAAATGATTCATGAAATATACGGAAAATCCAAGGTAAACAACCGCTGCCACTCCAACCACAGCGCCAACTACAATTTTAACCACTTTACCGGACTTTTCAGCGCCCTGTTTTTTTTCCCGTTTAGCTCTTCTGCGTGGTTTTTCCTCTTCTTCATCAAAGAAAGAATCATCAAAAATCTCTTCCTCATCCGGATTGAATGCTTCTGCATCTCCACTGCTTAAAATATCTGCACTTTTAATAACCGGTGGTACTGCTGTCTCTTCTTCATCCCGCCATTCTTCTGCTCCATCCAGATCCAGAAGCCCGGTCTCTTCACGAACTACTTTCTTTTTCCGGCGCGGAGCCTTTTTCTTAACCGGTCGATCTTCGCCTGAGGCTGCTTTATGATCCACACCATCGCCAGATACGTGATGGCCTGAAGGACGTTTTGTTTTAGTGACTTTCTTTTTCCGCGGTCTTTCTTCACTTTTCTGTTCTTTTTCATTGATGTCCTTCACCTCACTTACAGTCTGTTCTCTGATCTCTTCCATGATTTCATCTACTGTGCTGTCAAGATTTCTTTCGTTTATTTCATTCATACTCTTTTCACTCATTTATACTATTGACTTCCTTTTTTCACTCAATATGTAGTCATTATAATACGAAGGGGTGTGTAAATACAATACATAACTTTAACTTTCATATTTTTATCACTTGTTGGGATAGGAATCTTCTATTATAATAAGGAGGTGATTTGGGGGAATGAATGATTTGCGTTGGAATGATTCTTTTTATGACTCAAATCAGGTGTGGATTCATATGAATATAATAGAAAGTCGAAGAATTGTTCGTTTTTTGTTTTGACTGATTCACAAATTAATTCTTTATAGATAAAAGCTTACAGAAAGGATGGTATATATTTATGGCAGGATCCATTTATGGAAGATTGTTTCAGATTTCTACATGGGGGGAATCCCATGGGAAAGGGATCGGTGTTGTGATCGACGGGTGTCCGGCAGGGCTTTCGCTTTCAGAGGAGGATATCCAGATTTATCTGGATAGAAGAAAACCCGGACAAAGCCAGTTTACAACCGGGCGTAAGGAAAGTGATATGGCACAGATCTGGTCCGGCGTATTTGAAGGTCGGACAACCGGAACTCCGATTTCAATTCTCGTACAGAACCAGGATCAGCGTTCCCGTGATTACGGAAATATTATGAACACATACCGACCGGGACACGCAGATTATACATTTGATGAAAAGTATGGTTTCCGTGATTACAGAGGAGGGGGACGCTCTTCCGGAAGAGAAACTACTGCCAGAGTTGCAGCTGGTGCAGTTGCTGCTAAGATTTTGAAAGAACTTGGCATTGAAGTACATGCTTATACGAAAGCAATCGGTCCTGTATCTGTTCCTGAAAATGAATACCATCCGGAAGAGATTTTCCAGAACCCGATTTATATGCCAAACAACGCATATGCAAAAAAAGCATCTGCCTATCTGGAAGAATGTATTAAAAATCAGGATTCCTCTGGGGGTATCATTGAATGTGTTGTTACCGGTATGCCGGTCGGAATCGGTGATACCGTATTTGAAAAACTGGACGCCAATCTTGCCAAAGCAATGCTGTCCATCGGAGCAGTCAAAGGCTTTGAGATCGGTGACGGCTTTAAAGCTGCAGATGCAAAAGGAAGTATCAACAATGACTCCTTCCATACAAACGATGGAAGGATCACCAAAGACACCAACCATGCAGGCGGTGTCCTCGGCGGTATGAGTGACGGAAGCAGCATCATCTTCCGCGCGGCAGTAAAGCCGACTCCGTCCATTTCGCAGCCACAGTCCACAGTCACCAAAGATGGAGAAAACACCGAAATGATCATCAAAGGACGTCACGACCCGGTCATCGTCCCACGCGCCGTCGTAGTCGTAGAATCCATGGCCGCAATCACGATCCTCGATCTGCTCTTCACCAATATGAGTGCACGCATGGACAAACTCAAAAGCTTCTACGGCACTGAAAAATAAACCCAACAATCTTCCGTCCTCATCGCATCCGGCTACTTCGGTGAAAAAGGTAGATCTTAGTCGGCAGCCTTGAGGAGGGAGCTTCTGTCACCCCTCCCTGCTTTTACATATTTTCCAGAATAACACTCCATTCAGTATAACATGAAATTAGCAATTTTCTTGTTGCCTTATTACTTCCGCTAACATCGACAGCAGTTTATCAAGCTGAATTGGCTTTGCGATATGACCATTCATCCCGGCTGCAATAGCATCTCTCTTATCTTCTTCAAATGCATTTGCTGTCATTGCAATGATAGGTATACATGCTTTCTCCTTATCCGGCAGGCGTCTGATTGCCTGTGTTGCTTTATAACCGTTCATTTTCGGCATCTGGATATCCATCAGGATCATATCATATGTGCCTGCCGGCATCTTTTCTATCATGTTTACACATTGAATGCCATCCTCCACACGTTCTGTTTTAAGGCCGGCACACCCAAGGATTGCTTCTGCAATCTCTGCATTCAGATCATTATCCTCTGCCAGAAGGATATTCCTGCCTTCAAGGATTTCGCTGCCTGTTCCAGACTCTTCAATATGTTTTTTTACATAATAGCTTTCATCGGCTATCTTATGTTTAAGTGTAACTGTAAAGGTGCTGCCTTTTCCAAGTTCACTCTCTACATCTATTGTTCCACCAAGCAGATCAACATATTTCCGGACTATCGACATTCCCAGTCCGGTTCCTGCGATTTTGCTCTTTGTAGTATTCTGTTCACGTGTGAATGCGTCGAAAATCTTCGTCATATAATCCTGACTCATGCCAATTCCTGTATCACTCACTCTGTTCCTCACGATCATGTACCCGGGCTCATCGCATGGTAATTCATCTACGCTCATCATGACAGAACCACCGGACGGAGTATATTTTATAGCATTACTTAGGATATTGACCAAAATTTCTTTTACCTTGGTAACATCTGTCAATACATGCTCATGTTCTACATTCATCGTGTAATGAAGCGCTATATCCTTTTTCCTTGCTTTCTCATCAAATACTGCAAACAAGGATTTCCGGACATCTTCAATCCGGCAGTAATTCTCATCAAGCTCCATCTTTCCGCTCTCAATCCGGGCCATATCTAGTACATTATTTATGATTGACAGGAGAAGATTTCCTGACTGCTGCAGTTTTTCCAGATGTTCTAACGTTTCAGGCACGTCTTTTCCTTTCAGTTCATTCTCCATAAGCTGTGCATAGACCAGAATTACATTCATAGGTGTACGGATGTCATGTGACATATTGTTAAGAAAACGAGTCTTTGCGAGACTGGCATCCTCTGCTTTTTTCAGAGCAATCTCAAGTTTTTCATTTAGTTTTTTTGTATCATTTGCTGCAAGCTTTGCGACAGCTTCTGCTTTTCTTGCCTTTCGTAAAAGCATGAGGATAATAACAATGATGCTGAGTGCAGAGAATCCTGTGATGAGAAAAAAAGCAAGTACATTGTCTTTTACAAAGTCAGAAAATTTTACCTTATCTGCCGTACTGTCATAGATAGCAAGTGCACTTGTAAGCATGTCAGACGGCATGGTCTTTAAGGTTTTATTCAGTATTGATAAAAGGCTATCCTCTCCACCTCTTACTGCAAAGCATGCCTCCATTGTTTTTGTAAGTGGAACACTCTTGAAATTTCGACTGTTATCATATATCAACGCCTGGCTTGCTCCCATGAGGAAACAGTCTGCCTTTTCATTCAAGACCATATCTGCCGCATCATCAAGCGAATCACAATCTACCAGCTTCCATTGTGGATAACTGAAAGCAATATGCTGTTTTAAGGCTTCTTTTTCCTTTGGCACAGCTACTGTATACGTATTATGCTCATCAAAATTTTCTTCATCAGTTACCGCCATCAGACTGTAAGTCCAGGCTGTGTTTGTAAGTGCATATCCTTTTTCTTCTGCAAAACCGGGATTTCTGCCGACATAAAAAATCATGTCAATCTCACGCTCTTGTAATGCCTGAATCATTTCGTCATAATCATTGTATTCCTGTATATTAAATTCCAGTATCTGATTTCCCAGACAGTCTTTGGCATAGGATACATATTCTGCCAGCATTCCGGTAAGTTTTCCAGTTTCTTCGTCCAGGGAAAATACCGCCGGATCGTTGCTCAGAAATCCGATCCGGATGTTACCATGTTCTTCCACCCAGGACTTTTCTTCACCTGTAAGAACCTGACTATAATCAAGCGTAAAATACTTCTTATACAAATCTGCTTTGAAAAAGGGACTATCTTGATCTAGCTTGTGCATTGCCCAGTCCAGCTCCGCCTTGATATCGCTGCGCTCTTTATTTATTGCAAAATATATGCCTGATTTGCCAATCGTGGTAACAGATGATATTCCCTGTTCAGACCAGATGGATTCCTCCAGAGATACAAAAGCATCAATCTCATGATTCGCTAATTTCTTTTCAACATCATCATTATTATTCACATTTACATGCTCTGTATGTATGCCATTCTTATTTTCCCACTCTGTCAGCATAATCTCCGGTTCCGTATCCATGAGCACACCTACACGTTTCCCGTCCATAAATTTGAAATCAGACGTTCCAGTATCCATGTTTGACAAATCAGCATAAAGAATATATTTTTCTTCACCCATCGCTTCATCTGAAAAAAGCATCCTTTGTGCACGTTCATCGGTGTAAGAGATATCGCCCATGACATCAATCTCACCATTTTCAAGCTTATCGAAGCAGTTGGACCAGTCACATTTCACGTACTCAAATTCCCATCCGGTATAGCCTGCCAGAGCCTGCAGGAGTTCGTATCCATATCCACGTCTGACACCGTTTTCATCGATATAATCAAAGGTATCTTCAAAGGATCCGATACGGATGATCTGTGACTGTTTTTCATCATTTTTCTTTTCAGCGGCCCGGCAATGTACTGATAACACCATCCACATTCCTAAAGTCAAAAATATACACGCAAATAGTACGGCTGATTTTTTTCTACTTTTATCCATTGTTCTTTTCTCCTCAAATCACCAGGTTATTACACGTCACAAATCTAAAAAATGCACTGCCTTTCCAGACAATGCACCTTAAACATTGCAGCTGGCTGTCATTTTACAGACCCTATAGCTTTGCGTCTCAGCCTTTCGACTGATTTGCCGACGAATCTTTTTTTGGTATTATAAATATTTCATCATGATCGGAACAAGAATGTTCATATCAACAGGCTTTGCAACATGAGCATTCATTCCGACAGAAAGAACCTTTTGTGCATCTTCCGCGAAAGCATTGGCAGTCATCGCAATAATTGGGATCCTGGCTTTTTTCGTATCCTTCATCTTTCGGATAGCTAATGTAGCATCATATCCATTCATAACCGGCATCTGGATATCCATAAGGATCATCTTGTAATAATCAGCATCAGCCTTTTCAATCATATCAATACATGCAACACCATCATTGGCAGTCTCAACAATACATCCTTCTTCCGTCAATAATTCCGTTGCGATTTCAGTGTTGATCTCATTATCTTCGACCAGTAAGATCCGAACACCATTCAAACAATTCTTATTGCTCAAATTACTGTTTTTCTTCACCAGAGAATCGTCTTCTGACGCTTTTCTGCAAGGAATAGTTACTGTAAATGTGGAACCTTCACCCTGCTTACTTTTCACTTCTATTGTGCCATCCATGAGCTCTACAAGCTTTTTCGTAATGCCCATTCCGATGCCGCTGCCCTCAATATGACTGGATGTAGTGTTACGTTCTCTTTCAAAAGTTTCAAAAATACGCTTTTGGAATTCTTCAGACATACCAATTCCATTATCGGTAATGCTAATGATCATATTGCACCAGTCTTCTTTTTCACAGGATTTCTGTACAACATTACAGGATATAGCACCTCCTGTATTTGTATACTTTATTGCATTGCTTATAATATTGAGACAGACTTCTGACAGGTGCGGTGCATCCATATATACATACGGGTACATGATCTGTTCTGTCAGAGAAAGAGTCTGATTTTTACTTTCTGCCTGCTGTCGGAACATAATAATACAATTTTCAAAGCACTCATGGACATTCGAAACAGTGTATTCCATTTCAACCTTATTATTTTCAATTCTTGCAAGATCCAGAACATTGCCAAGCATCGACAAAAGTTCTTTTCCGCATATTTGAATATCTTCAATATATCTGCCAAGTTTATCTGTTTCCTGCAAATGTCTGGACGCCAGTTCTGCATAACCAATGATTGCATTCATAGGAGTTCTGATATCATGGGACATATTGAACAGAAATGATGATTTTGCTTTATTTGCACATTCTGCTTTTAATTTAGCTTCCCGCAATTCTTCCTCTTGTCTTAATTCCCGCATTTTTTCATCTGTCACATCTCGATTGGCAATCAGCACAGATGTAACATTTCCATTTTTACCATAACTCTGCGGAACAATCATGGATAGAAACCATGCTCCATTCTTCTTTTTGAATTCAGAAGACATAGATTCTTTATTATGAAGGCGTGCTGCCATGGTTTGTATATCAAAAAAATCTATATACTTCTGTACAAATGGCTCTGCTATAATATCTTCGATAATCTCGAACTGAGGATCCCAATCTGCAGTATTATCTTTAATATCCAAATCCATTTTTCGGGATCTTTTGACAAGTTCGATCTTCTTTGTTTTCAAGTTCAGCCTTGAGATATGATAATAGGCAGTGCCTAATGCATGAAGGGCCTGCCGGGTTTTTTGCATCTGCTTTCCCAAGGTAACAGGAAACTCTTCACCGTCCATCTGCTCCAGATCCGGCGTTGACTGATGCAGATGCTGAACCAGCCATTTCCCATTCGTCCACTTATAGATAATCGTAAATCTTGTCTCCATTTTAAAACAGATAGAACCATCTTTAAACAGACCGGTAAAATCTACTGTTCCGTGTGCAAGAACATGGTCATCACCAAGTCTTTCTTCTTCCTGATGTAAATTTTGTACTTCGATTCTGATTTTACCTCTTCGTTTTACATCAAATTTAAATGATTCCAAAAACTCATGCAGATTCCTGAAAAGCTCATGTTTCCCTGTTCCAATCAGACTGACATTTTCATCAAAATAATTTTCTATATCAAAATCATTTATTGATTCGGCATTAATATATATTTCAAAAAGCTGTTCTGTGAGTTTTTTTAAATCATCCATGCGCTTCCCTCTCTTTAAAAAAACTTAAATGACTTTAATTTTTCTGTCTTATTTCTAAAATTTTGAATTTAGAAATAAAATCGTTTACTTGATTATATCACAGCGACTTATTATTCTACCAACATTTTGTGAACCTCACATGACTAAAGTCACGTGCTTCTCGGCCGTTTTAAACGGCAAGACTAAATATCGGCGGATACGCCAGTAACTTAGAATTCGTGCGGATACGCACTTTTTCCACACCGGATACGGCTGGTTTCCACATTACAGGTAGTCCGCTGTATATCTGCCTGTGTTTATCCTGCTTTTAAGTTGTTTACTTCTGCATAAAGCTTTCTTAAGTCTGCATAAACACATGAGGTTCTACGCTTCACTACAGGGACTTTTGCCTCCAGTGAAGACCTTTCCGTTTCCGGCAAAGGTTTTAAAAATTCCCTTATAAAATATCTTGCTCCGATATTATAACTTGCTGACAGGTCGCAGTTATACTGTTTTCCTGTTCGAAAGGTACATAGGCTATAGTTCTCCGGATTTCTTACTACCGCTCCGCTTCCGTCACAGGCCAGCCTGCTGGTATGCCGGGCACTGACTCTGGACACACGAATCCTGTTCCGGTGGACCTGATGTTCACACTGCTTCTGAATATCCCGCTTTCTCCATAAGTGGAGCTTTTGTTTCTTTTTTCCGGATATTTTCCCCTGCATTTCCAGATACTCAAACACAATTACATCTGCCTGATATTCTACGGCATACTTCGTGATCTCCGCAGCTATTTTGTGGGACAGTTCCATATTCAGCCTTTTTGCATAATCCCATCAGCTTTGGACCTGTCTGGAGGAATGCTCTCTCTGAAAACGGCGGATTCTGCCAAGCACATGATACAAATGGTCTTTATCACTGGGGAAATTTATAAATTTCCGTCCCAGGATAGTGCCATCTGCACACATGATGCTGCAGACCGCATCCGTATTGATCCCTAAATCAACGCTGCATATCACCTGCTCTTTTACAGTTGTTTTCGATAAGCTTACTTCTTCTGTGTAAGAAAACCGAAGGAAATATTTATGATGTTTCCTTTCCAAAGTTGGGGCGGATGCCTTTTTCCCACTCCATTTTTTTCGCAGATATTCCATATCGGTATGAAGTAATTTTACATGAAACCATCTCCACTCACGCCCATCAAATAGCTTTAACCAGGCTACATCTTCTCCCGGTTCTGCTTCCTTATACATGACATCCCGATAGAATACCGGCATCACATGATTCTCACAGACCAGCTTCGGCTTCCCCTTAAGTTCTCCCTTTTTCCACAGACTAAGACGTGTCCGATAGGAGGAAACTGCTCCAAGTGCATATTGAATCGCTGCTCTTCTCAGATAAGATGGCATCTTAGGAAAATCACGGTCAAACGGAAATCTGGCATGATTCTTTTTTGTCTCATGTACCAGATGTTCCGCTTCATTAAAGCGTTTTTGTGGATTCCTGATTTCTGAAAGTTCTTCCCAGGTCTCTTCATACACCGAAATCAGATAGGAAACTGCCTTCCGAAAAATATCCAGCGTAGGACGGAGCGGTATATTCTTTTTTTTAATTTCTACTCCATAACTGGATACAATCTGCATAAAGTCTCCTACTTTCTTTTTTCCTTCTCTTTTTGTCCCTCAATATATGCCATTACCTGATCCCGGCTTCGATCACTTACGGTAACTGCACAATAGGCTGGAATTCACAAATTTTAACATTCTGCGTCTATTCCATTTTTCAGAACCTGTTTTCGATATTTCGTGCACCAGACAAGATGGTACTGTAAAGAATAAACATATCCTCTACCATATGAAAGTGTATTTCCCTCAATAGTAAATATATCTTTTTCCATGTTTTAATTGTACCATATGCTTCCGTATATAGCAAACACCAGTTCTGTATTTTGATAGAAAAATTTGACACACCTAACTCATCACTAAAGTAACAAGAATGCGGTGTGACTTTTTTTATATCTCTGTTAAATTCCGCATCATCTACAATAAGTATCGTTTGTCTTTTATCCACTTTTTATTTCCTTTAACCATATGGATTTTACGAAGTTCCCTGGTTGTCATATAACCATCCATCTTTGCTAATAATCATTATTGTAACGTACATTTGCTCTCTAATCCAGCAGATTTTCGTGTAAGGTACTGATCAACTCCTCTATAACTATCGGTTTGGACAAGAACCCATCCATCAGTACCAGATCATAATTACCAGGAATCGAATTCTTAACTTTCTCCACTGCCTCTGCTCCATTTTCTCATTACGAATCTCCCATTTGAAATTATTTTCCACTAGTTCAACAATTCATGAATTACCTTTACCAGTAAATTCCCATCAACAGGCTTAGAAATATGCTCATCCATTCCTGCTTCTTTTGCCTTTAATCTGTCCTCTGTGAATGCATTTGCTGTCATTGCAATGATCGGTATTGTCTTAGCATCCTCTCTGTTCATAGAACGGATCCTCTTTGTAGCATTATAACCATTCATGACCGGCATCATGATATCCATCAGAATCACATCAAATTCACCGGGGCTGCTTTTTTCAAATATTTCAACAGCCTCAAGTCCATTCCATGCCTTGGTCACTTCAGCGTCTTCATTCTGAAACATAAATTCTGCAATTTCCATGTTCAGCTCATTATCTTCCGCCAGAAGAATGTGCAGCCCCTTTATAGTTTTTTCTGATAAATCTTTCTGTTCTTTAGATTTATCCACATCCAGATCTACTTATAATCCTTTTACAAACTCAACTGCATTTTTTAGATCTTCCTCATCCGGATGCCCTTTTGCAATACCACCTAGCAGTTTAAATGGACCAAATGTGTCATAACCCTTGCATCCGAATTTTCCTGTCACTTTAGAACGCTTCTTGTCCAAAATCTGCTCTATGGATTTATAATTCGCACTTCCACCATAAGTACAGATCAGAAATACCTTTTTATCGTCCGGTAGATTCTTCTCTGCAAATCCCAATATCGACTGATGAAATTTTGAAAAATAGATTCCTGATGCAAATCCAATCATATCATAACTGCTCAGATCTGCATCTGGCTGTTTTACAGCATCAATCAAATCCACCTGACATTCTTCTGCGATCCTCTTTACTAATTTTTCTGTATTTCCATGATGCACAGATGCGTATACGATTGCTTTTCTCATTTGTTTTCCTTTCTGCCTGTCTCCATTGTTTTAGTATTCTTTTGAAATTTCTCCTGTACCATCATGAGCATTTTTTCAAAAGACTGCGCAAACCTTACATCATCTTCTTCTGTTCGTTTTTTCGGTCCCTTGATATGATTCTTATGGGAACTTCTTCTGGCTTTTTTATTCAAATGACGTTCCATGAGCATCTGATCAATATTGTCATTCGTGTACCATTTACCTGATTGATGAATAGCATAAGCACCTTTTCCCAATGCCATTGCAGCCACACCATAGTCCTGTGATACGACAATATCTCCTTTATGGCAGATACTGATCAGTTTATAATCTACTGCATCTGCTCCTGCCCCGACAACAATAACTTCACTATAAGCTGATGACAGCACATGATTCGTATCACACAACAACGTTACCGGAACACCATTTTCTTTTGCAATCTTTTCAATGATCGCAACCACTGGGCAGGCATCTGCATCAACAAATATTTGCATCTTTCTATTCCTCCTCTGAACCATTATAAGAATAAGCTCTGCTGCTCGTATTCTGCCTCTCGCTTTAGCTGAACCGGTTCCTGATGCAGAATCTGTTCCATTTTCCTGTCATCGAACCAATCTTCCAATCAATATTTACTTGTAAACTCTTCATAGAAAATATCTTCTTCCTCAGCTGTTGTATCCTTATCAATAAATTCCTGTAGATCTCTTTTCATGTTATCAAATACTTCCTGACTATGACTTTTATCACAAAAAGCTGTATGCATCATACTTCCATATACACCACACGTAATTGCATCATATCTTTCACATCTTTCCAAGGTTATCCTGCACAATTCTTTATATTCCTCATCTGCAATAATCGTGCCGCCCTCACTGCCAATAGAATTCGGTTTATATATGTCTTTCCACATATCAATCTTGCTCCTATACTCCCAATATTTCATTCGTATACTTAAACAAAGTCACATTCAATTCTCATCCGATTCGCAATAACATTAGTTTCATTTTGTTTCATCGCTTTCAATATCTTTAAGTGTAATACCGTCTGCATTTTTCCAGCTTGTCAATCCGTTAGCACTCTTACCTACCACAAACATTGCTGCACCAGATGGACTTGAAAACAAAACATCCTCCTGTAGAATACTCTCTACAATATTAGCTTTACTTCTCTTTTCTTTAATACCTGCTGAGATTGTCTCATCATCCTCTGGAGCAATATGACTTCCATTTAGCACTACAAAACCTTCAGATGTACGAATACCATCAGCTTCTATCTTTCCTATTCCCTTCACTGTTCTTTCCAAGTGCAGCTTTATTTCGTCTTTTTCAATCTCGTTACCATCATTTTCTTCTATAACTGCTGGTTTATTGACAGGTTCCAATACTTTATATCCTAAAACACTTATCAAAATTCTCACATTATCAATAAATTCTTCCATAACTGCTATTTGTGATTCCTTCATCACCGTATTTCGATAAGTGTTTTTTGTAAGCACCAAATACCGTTTACACTGTCTTGCAATGTCTACAAATCGATTTTCAAGATAACGAATCAATGCCTTGTTCAGATCTCTCCCTATAAAAATCACTGCCGTGGTCCAATAATATTTCTCTTTTTCAGCTTGATAGTCTCGCAAATGTTGCAACAAACGTTCTTTTACATTTTCTGCTTCTCCGATATATACCGAATCTGTTCCATCATCTTCTTTGCAAAAGAGGAAATATACTCCTGCTTGAGTAATATCCTCTCTATAGCACGAAGACAATTCAATTCTTGGTATCTTAATTGCTTTTCCATTCCAATTTGACAACTCCGCTATAGTCAAGCTATCCGCTGTTCCATTGACCAAAAACAGCTCTATAGACTTTCCATACGCCATTGCTATTCCTCCCTGTTCTATCCTTGTTTTAACCCCTACTCAGCGTACTTGTCAATCCAATTTTCGCCATCATATTCATCAATCTGTTTTACTAATTTCGTAAGATAATCTTGTAACCTGCTATCTTCTTCACTTGCATACCATACATTTGCCCGTCCAAATCCATAAGCCCAACCATTTGATTTTCTTGGAACTTCCCATTGAACCTTTCTTGATCTGATCCCTGCAGGAAGTAAGACACAATCAGATGAGTTTGCAATTGCATTGTAATACTGTATATCTTCCGGAGCAAACACTGCCTCTTGATAATGTCTGAAAACTGTAGCATGTTTATACCATCCCACAACCGTCGTAAACTTATGCGCCGGATGCTTTGCACAGTACACAACAAGCACATCATCTACAGATTCTTCTTTTTTTTAATAGTTCACAACCTGCAATATTCTCAATCCGCATTTGATTGACATCTTTACCATTATGTGATTTTGTCTCGAAGAATCCCAGACAATATAACCCTTCCCTGCCTTCCATATTCACCGGTGTGAAATTATATTTTTCATGTGCGTCTCCTGTCTCATCAACAAAACTTCCACCATTTAACGGAATATCCTTTCCATCTTCATTTCCTCGATATTCCTTCATCCACGCTATGTTACAAAAAAGTATTCTCATCACATCAACCTTCTTTTCCCTTTGAAAATGGACTCAAGTCGATAAACAGTTTCTTCAATCCACTTGTGTCCTTGAACTCCTTGAATAAATACTCCAGAAGTTCTTCCTGCCTTCTCTTTGTTCCAAATCCATGGGATTACTTGGAAGATTCCAGTACATAATCACACGGCAATAATTATGAAAATCCAGACCCTCCTGACCAATAGACGTTGTGGCAAGTACAAACGGACGCATTGGTGAATTAAAGCACTTCTGATATTTTCTTTACGCATGACTACCTTGGAATTATCGCCTGCATATCTCATTTAATTTGGAATAATGTGGTATTTCATATGTCTGGCTTTAAACCAGCAGTATTCATCTGTAATTTCATTCACTTCGAGTTCCTCATCTACAAAATACACATATCCATCGAATAATAATAGCGTAGAACATGACCAATATGGATTCCAGTATTCTGGATTTCTGCTGTCCGTACAATACTCCAAGTCATCCCAAAACCAAATTTCAACTTGACATCCCCATATCCCGGTGAACCTCAGATACAGTTCTCCACCATCTAATATTTTTTGTTCTTCAATACATGCATCATGAAAATTTCCGGTTGCCCAATCAAAGTCTTCAATATCTTTTTTCGTTTTAATCTCACGATACTCTTCATATGTATAAGATTCTTCAATTTTTATACATTGCTGCATAATATCATCAGGAACAACTCCTTCTGAAATAATTTTGTCTGCTAGTTCTCTTGGAAGAAATTCTACACCGCCCGTGCCATCTTGTTCGTTTATAATCCACCCACTCTCATCAGAATCTATAACCAGTACTCGTTTTATTAAATATTCCGTATCAGGCTGTATGTTAAACCATTTTATCAATTTCGTTTTTTCTTCATTGAATACTATATAATATGGGGTATGAATTCTTTCAAGATAACGCTGATAATCATCTTCTGACTTTACATCACTATAATAGCCGAATACCGATGAAATATAATATTTTCCATTGCCTTGTCTTATTATTGCTTGCATATTACGCCCTCTTTTAATCCATAAAAAACGATGCTATTTTTTCTTTGTTATCTAATATCTCGTCTACTGGTACTCCACATGATTTTGCCAAATCAATAGAACCTTCAAAGGCTACACGAACGTCTGGTGCAAATGCCCTGTTTAATAATTCCATGAACAGCTTCGTATCCTTACCAATGTCATCTACAAATTTCTGATACTGATCCTGTAATGAAACATCCAGCTGACGTACTGCTTCTGCATATTCTTCAAATATCTTCTGTTCTCTGGCTGACAGATTATCTTTTGCGATCTGATACATCATGGTTCCTACAGTATTGCCAATCACTGCGCCAAGTACAGGAAACGGAATCAATACTTGGCCTGCAAATGAAGAAAGTGCACTAACTGAAGCATCTAAACATAACATTTCTGAATTCTCAATAAATCTCTGTTCATCTACATTTCCCTGCTTTAATTGATATGCCTGTTCCGCAATACCAAATGTTGCTGTTACCATTGCGCTTGCTACAGCTACCGGAGTTGCAGTAAAATTTGTCAATGTATAAATAGATGCTCCTCGTATACCACCTTTCAAGGTTCCCTTTCCTGTAGTAGCTGCAATCTCTTTCCAATCATTCTCATCAAAAACATTGAATTTCTTACCAGACTTTCTTTTTTCAGCTATTTCCAGACACAATGCCATAGCACCCTCCATTGCGGCTGCAGCTGCTGTTGCTTTCACTCCCTCAGATAACGTAGGTTTACTTTTATTATATGCCTGTTCTTTTCTTTCCTGATTTCGTTTTCTTAAACTACCCTTTTCTTTTGAAAAAGTCTGTTCGTATGTGCCTTTCTGGACTTCAGAATATTTTAATTTGGACGGTTCTACTTTATCTAATGGAATATCGCCATTTTTAAAAAATTCATGTACTTCTCTCCACTGTTTCAAAGAAAAATCGCCTGTTGAAGTCGGCATTTTATTTGCTTCTTTTTCTGAAATCGAAAGCAGCCGCTTGATTTTCTCGTAATGGTCTTCCGGAATCTGATATACTCCTCCATTATCAAGGAAATTAGGATAAGCATTTAAATGCATACGAATTGCCTGTAGTGATAAATGTCCGCCTCCGTTTACAAATTTCTGCTGGATCAGCGTTGCTCCCCTTCTCAAATCTTCAGGTCCATTATCATTAATCCATTCATATATTGGTGCTTTTCCTTCTATCTGTTCTCTGGCATTTCCAATACCACATTCTGCAACTTCAGCAATAAATCCGTGCATTCCATATTGGCCGCCTCGTCCTTTTCCATTATTCACGATATCTCTGCTAATAGTTTTAAGTGTTTCACTAATGGTAGAGATCGCATCGTTCAGATTTGATTCTTCTTTCTGCAATGTCTTCATCAATCTGTCTAATCGCACCTGATTCAGGTAATTAATCCATGAAGCAACAGCTTGTTCTTGCCCACTTTTAATCATCTTTTTAGCTTCTATCATTTACTTTATTCCTCCACAGTTTCACCAAGCGTTGCTGCTAAAGATTTTGCATTGTTCACAAGTGTTCCCAATAATATTTGCCCTTCATCTGCTATTTCCATAAAGTTCTTTCCATAGTAAGTCATACATTTTCCGTACTGATCATTCAACATACTTCTTAATTTTTCCGTCTTATCTAATAATGACTGCATTTTGACATTAACTTCACTAACTGATTCAACATTGTGTAATACTGCCTCAATCTCTTCTTTTTTTTCTTTACCAAGTTTGATTTTTTTATTTGCAAACAGAGCAATTGATGCTAATAATGTAGCTCCTCCAATTGTCCAGCCTACTGGACCAGCCATTGCCAAAAATGCGGTTCCTGATGCCATTCCACCTCCCCCGGCGGCGGCTGCACCACCTCCAAGCCATGCTAAAGCTGCATTAGTAGCGGCTGCACCTGACAGTGTTGATATAGCAGTTCCTGTAGAAGCTGTACCAAATGTTGTTGCTACCCACATAGCTGCACTCGGAGCCAAACTGGCTACAGCCATACCTCCGGCTACTCCTGCACCTACACCTGCCATGGATTTCTTGGCTGCATCAAGTTCTTGTGTTGCATAATCACATACATCTTTGAATTCTTTTTTATAAAGATGGATCTCCTTAAAATCTGCATCAAAATTCTTTGGATGATTTGCAATACTGTTTATTACATTTTCAACATTTTCCAGTAAATCCACAGATCGTTCCCGCTGTCTAAGAATCGTTGAGCCGTTATTCTCAAACTCTGCATATGCCGCATTATACCTGTTTACTGCATCATGAAGTTGGTCATCAAGACTTCCCTGCTTTTCTTTGTTATCGTCTTGTGTGCCCTGTTTTTTATGTTCAGTCACTACATTTTTTATCGTATCAGCACTTGTTTTTGCTCCATTTGTAATCTTTTCAGCTCCATCCTTTACTCCGTTTGATACGAACACAAGACCCTCTTTCGTTCCCTTAGAAATCTTATCAAGCACCTCACTGCCTTTTGCCTGTTTTTCTACCTCTGCAATAGTACCACTAATAAAATCTCCTACGTTTTTCAATTTATCTTTAAACGGTTTTCCCATAACAATTATCCTTCTTTCTTGTCAAAATAATGTTGGATCTGCTCCATACCATGTCTGTACGTCGTTTTCTGTTGTAATACTTTCAATCCATGCAATGCCAAATACATATGTTGTCGTCTTAGTTTCTTTCATAACCAAATATAAAACACCGTCTTCCATATACTCATTATCGTAATCATATATATCTGAAACGCAGATACCATCAGCATAATATCCTGATTCGCCTTCCATACCTATTGACAATTTAGTATTATCTTTGTAAAACGATTTCAATTCTAATCGCTCTCCTGATTCTATTCCATCCTTTTTAGATGAAACATGTCCCTTTATTTTACAAGAGATTGTATGTATTTTTCCATCCGGAATAAAATCAATTTTAATGGCATATCTTCCATTAACGTCAGGACATAATTTTTCTGACACTCCAATATTCTTTTCCGCATATTCAACTTTGTTGTCATCTACATATATTTCAATATCTCCTAATGGTGTGGTTAGCATTAATCCACCTCCAATCTGCTATTATTATAACATTCAATCCTTTTTTACGCACTAAAAAAGGATGTAGGAATCCACTTCCCACACCCTCATTAGTATCCTATCATTTTCGCCTCCAAACATATGGAATCGACAAATCAAAACTTTCCGGTAATCAGCTAAAGTCCTTCGAATTTTCTTTCGATCCGGAGGATTTTTTCATGCAATTTTTCAAAAGTGGTTCAAAGGTGATCCAAACAAAAATCAGTCAATTCTTACTCGTTTTCTATTTTTCAAAAAAAACTCTATTTCCCTTATAAAACGGTTGCTTTTTCTCTAAACTATAGTATAATAAATCTTGTCGTGTGTATAGAAATACTAAACTTTAGGTTTATTTTTATTTTTACAAACAATTTACAGAAAGGAGCTATTTATGAACATCGGACAGAAAGTAAGGGAGCTCCGTATTGCGAAAAATCTTACCCAGGAAGAACTTGCAGACCGGAGTGAGCTTTCGAAGGGATTCATTTCCCAGCTGGAACGGGATCTTACTTCTCCTTCTATCGCCACACTGGTTGATATTCTGCAGTGTCTCGGCACCAATCTGAATGAATTTTTCAGCGATGACGAGGAAGAACAGGTTGTCTTCGGTGATGAGGATTATTTTGAAAAAAAGGATACTGATCTGAAGAATACGATCGAATGGATCATTCCGAATGCCCAGCGCAATATGATGGAACCGATCCGTCTTACCCTGGCTCCGGGCGGTGCAACCTACCCGGATCTTCCACACGAAGGTGAGGAATTCGGATACGTGCTTCAGGGTTCCGTCAAAATCCACGTAGGCAATAAGGTCTACAAAGCTAAAAAGGGAGAATCCTTTTATTTTACTCCCCGCGCAAAGCATTATATAGAAGCATCGTCTTCTTCCGGGGCACGCCTGATCTGGGTCAGCACTCCCCCAAGTTTTTAAGTACACAGGAGGATTACACATATGCCAAACAAACTGATTGACATTGTTGGTGTTTCCAAATCATATGGAGACAATCTGGTTCTGGACGACCTGAACCTTTATATCAGAGAAAATGAATTTCTCACACTTTTAGGACCTAGCGGCTGCGGAAAAACAACGCTTCTGCGTATTCTCGGCGGATTCGAAAATCCGGACTCCGGAAAAGTAATTTTCGACGGAAAGGACATTACATCCCTTGCACCGAATAAACGGCAGCTCAACACTGTTTTCCAGAAATATGCGCTTTTCACCCATATGACCATTGCTGAAAATATTGCTTTTGGTCTGAAGATCAAAGGAAAATCAAAATCTTACATCGATGATAAGATTCATTATGCATTAAAACTGGTTAATCTGGAAGGTTACCAGAACCGTTATCCGGATTCTTTAAGTGGTGGTCAGCAGCAGCGTATTGCCATCGCCCGCGCCATTGTAAATGAACCAAAAGTTCTTCTTCTGGATGAACCTCTCGGTGCCCTGGATTTAAAACTCCGCCAGGATATGCAGTATGAGCTGATCCGCCTGAAAAATGAGCTTGGGATCACATTTATCTACGTTACCCACGATCAGGAAGAAGCCCTCACCATGTCTGACACGATTGTTGTCATGAATCAGGGATACATCCAGCAGATCGGTACACCGGAAGATATCTACAACGAGCCGGAAAATGCTTTCGTAGCCGACTTCATTGGCGATAGCAACATTTTCAATGCCATTATGGTACGCGATAAGCTGGTAAATATTGTCGGTGCCGAATTCCCGTGTGTGGATACCGGATTCGGAACCAACAAACCGGTCGATGCGGTCATCCGTCCGGAGGACATCGATCTTGTAAAACCAGAAGAAGGCACATTAAAGGGTGTCGTTACCCATCTGATTTTCAAAGGAGTCCACTATGAAATGGAAGTCCTTGCCAACAACTATGAATGGCTGGTACACAGCACCGATATGTTCCCGGTTGGCACTGAGGTTGGAATCCATGTTGACCCGTTTGATATTCAGATCATGAAAAAACCGGAATCTGAAGATGAGGAGGCTGTAGGAATTGAAGAATAGCAAACGACTCCTGGCAGGTCCGTACCTCTTCTGGGCAGTTTCTTTCATTATTATTCCTCTGATCATGATCTTCTATTATGGTCTGACAGATAATGATGGGAAATTCACCTGGATGAACCTTGCCAAAATCACCACACCGGAGAACCTAAAGGCTCTGGGACTTGCGCTTCTGCTTGCGTTCGTCAGCACAGTGATCTGTCTGGTTCTCGCCTATCCTCTGGCAATGATCCTTGCCGGAAGAAATGTAAACCAGTCCAGCTTCGTGGTTCTCATCTTCATCCTTCCAATGTGGATGAACTTCCTTTTAAGAACCCTTGCATGGCAGAATCTTCTGGAGAAAAACGGTGTCATCAACTCCGTTCTCCACTTTTTCGGGCTGCCATCCTGGAACGTGATCAACACACCGACAGCCATCATCCTCGGCATGGTCTACAACTTCCTGCCGTTCATGGTGCTGCCGATTTACAATGTACTTGTAAAGATTGACAAAGATGTTATTTCCGCAGCCAGAGATCTCGGTGCCGGAAATATCCAGACATTTACCAAGATCATCCTTCCACTTAGTGTTCCAGGCATCATCAGTGGAATCACCATGGTATTTGTCCCTGCACTTACAACCTTCGTTATTTCCAACCTTCTTGGCGGAAGCAAGATCCTTCTGATTGGAAATGTCATCGAGCAGGAATTCCAGCAGGGAAGCAACTGGCATGTAGGAAGTGGACTTTCACTTGTCCTGATGATCTTCATCATTGCAAGTATGGCTCTGATCGCCAAATATGATAAAGACGGGGAGGGCACAGCATTCTAATGAAAAAGAAATTACAGAATTTATATTTACTGCTGATCGTGATCTTCCTCTATGCTCCGATCATGACACTGATGGTTCTGTCCTTTAACAGTTCCAGAACCCGTGCCAAATGGGGCGGATTTACCGGAAAATGGTATGTATCCCTTTTCCAGGATGAAGCGATCATGAGCACCTTATACAACACCCTGATCATCGCCCTGCTTTCAGCGCTGATCGCAACAGTGATCGGAACACTGGCATCCATTGGAATCCAGAGCATGAACCGCAAGTTCCGCACCTTTATGCTGGGTGTCACCAACATCCCGATGCTGAATGCAGACATCGTAACCGGTGTATCCATGATGCTGCTTTTCATTGCATTCCGTATGACGATGGGATTTACAACGATTTTGATCGCACATATTACCTTCAATATCCCGTATGTCATCCTAAGTGTCATGCCAAAACTAAAGCAGACCAACCGGCGGACCTATGAAGCTGCACTGGATCTGGGTGCTTCCCCGATCTACGCTTTTTTCAAAGTCGTATTTCCGGATATCCTTCCAGGAATTCTTTCCGGTTTCCTGCTTGCATTTACCATGTCACTGGATGATTTTGTTATCACTCACTTTACCAAAGGACCGGGAATTGATACCCTGTCCACCAAGATTTACAGTGAAGTACGAAAAGGAATCCGTCCGGAGATTTACGCACTTTCAACACTCATGTTCGTAACGGTGCTCTTCCTTCTCTTCCTGGTTAATTTAAAACCGGAAAAAGAAGTTCACGAAAAAAACGGCACGATCCGCAAGCCATCCCGTGCACGCCACACGATGCGCCTCGTCGTAACACGTGTCGTACCGGCACTGCTCGTGATCGTCATTACAGCC
Source organism: Allocoprococcus similis (assembly GCF_054660775.1). Classification (NCBI taxonomy): domain Bacteria; kingdom Bacillati; phylum Bacillota; class Clostridia; order Lachnospirales; family Lachnospiraceae; genus Allocoprococcus; species Allocoprococcus similis. The sequence goes on along the minus strand of NZ_BAAHSG010000010.1, from coordinate 37,297 downwards.
GGCGGATTTTTCTACAATTCAAAGACAAAGATTTCCGGCTCCGAAAAGGTAATTGTCTACAACTGGGGCGAATATCTGGATCCGGATGTCCTGGATATCTTTGAAGAAGAAACCGGTATCCAGGTAGTCTATGAAGAATACGAAACCAATGAGATCATGTACCCGAAAGTGCAGTCCGGCGCTATTTCCTACGATGTGGTCTGCCCTTCTGACTATATGATCCAGCGTATGATCGAGAACGATCTTCTCGACGAGATCAACTGGGATAATGTTCCGAATATCAAAAATATCGGACAGACCTATATGGATCAGTCCAAGGCATTTGACCCGGAAAATAAATACTCTGTTCCTTATTGCTGGGGAACTGTCGGGATCCTTTACAACAAAACCATGGTAGACGAACCAATTGATTCCTGGTCTGTTCTCTGGGATCCAAAGTACAAGGACAGCATCCTGATGCAGGACAGCGTCCGCGATGCATTCGGTGTTACCTTAAAATATCTTGGATATTCCCTGAACTCAACCGACCTGGACGAGCTGAACGAAGCGAAAAATCTTCTGATCAAACAGAAACCTCTGGTTCAGGCATACGTCGTTGACCAGGTGCGTGACAAGATGATCGGAAACGAAGCAGCCATCGGTGTTATTTACTCCGGTGAAGCCATTTACACACAGAAAGAAAATCCAAACCTGGAATACGTGATTCCGAAAGAAGGATCCAATATCTGGATCGACTCCTGGGTAATTCCGAAGAATGCAGAGCATAAGGAAAATGCAGAAAAGTTCATCAACTTCCTCTGCCGTCCGGACATCGCACTGAAGAACTTTGAGTACATCACCTACTCGACTCCAAATGAAGCAGCGCGGGAACTGATCGAAGACGAGTCCATCCGCAACAGCAAGATTGCATTCCCGGATGCAAGCGAGCTCTCCGGATGTGAGACCTTCAAATTCCTTGGAGATAAAAACGATGCTGTCTACAATGAATTATGGCGGGAAGTGAAATCAAAGTAATGTGGGAAAGAATTCTGAATTATACAATAACCGAACAGAAAACTTCCAATATCCATGAGTTTTTAAAAGCTCATGGATATTCTTCTTCTCTGATCCGGGCAATCAAAGAAGATCCTGAAGGAATCCATTTAAACGGGGAGCCGGTACTGGCGCGCACGCTTCTTTCTCCGGGTGACCGGCTTGCCATCCGGATTACCGAAACAAAATTCTCCGAAAATATTGTTCCGTCAGATCTGCCTCTTTCAATCGTATATGAAGATCCGGATCTGCTGGTCATCAATAAACCTGCCGGAATGCCAATTCACCCTTCCCAGGGAAATTATGACAACACACTTGCCAATGCCTGTGCATGGTATTTCAAAGAGAAAGACGAGCCTTTTGTGTACCGCTGCATTAACCGGCTTGACCGGGACACCACCGGTCTTCTGATCATTGCCCGGCATCTTTACAGTGCCTCTCTCCTCTCTGCTATGATGGCACGTCGGGAAATCCACCGGGAATATCTGGCACTTGCCACAGGAATCGTCCCGGAAGACGGAACCATCACTGCTCCAATTGCCAGAAAAGAGGGTTCTACCATCGAGCGCATGGTCGATTTTAAACATGGTGAATACGCCTGTACCCATTACCGCAGGCTTTCCATCACAAATACAGATCCGGTCTACTCTCTGGTTGCCTTAAAGTTGGATACCGGACGCACTCATCAGATCCGGGTGCATATGAATTACATCGGTCATCCGCTTCCGGGAGATTTTCTCTATAATCCGGATTACAGCCATATCAGCCGTCAGGCACTGCACTCACATCATCTGCGTTTCCGGCACCCAATCACAGGAGAAGAAATGCATTTCACAGCACCTGTGCCTGAAGATATGTTACTCTGATAAATACAGGTAAGTGAGCCGCATACCCCGGCACATAATGCTCTTTTTATGGAAGGATTTTCCATGTGTATTTTCTGACCATACCCAAAAGAGCTCCTGAGAGAACAAAGTTATTCATTCTCCCAGGAGCTCTTCTTCTATTTATTTCTTATTTCTGACGACGGATCACACTAAAAAACAGCGGAACGGATTCAAACTGCCTCTATAATCTATATCGCTCTCTTACCATGTGACCAGCTTCAACATTCTACAAATCAAAACATCCGCCTCCAATAAATTCCCTCAAAATCGAATTCTGCGGAACATACTCACTTCCGATTCCCACAAAATAATCCAGGAATTTGAGCAGTCTCTTTGCCTCCTGATATTCAGCGCAGTCCTTCTCAATTCCGAACAGGATCGGTTCTGCATAAGCTTTCAGAACAGCCAGCTCATAAAGAAGAGCTGAATTAAACATCACATCCGCGTCTTCCTGATACGGGAAAATATTGTTCTCTTCCCCTCTTCGCACCGACTGCCACATAGCGATCGTCTGCTTTGCCGAAGTACCTCTGGTTCTTGCATCGCGCACCATCCGGCGGATCAGACGTCCATCTGTTGATGCGATCCGGTTATGCTCATCGATATTCAACTGGGTCAGTGCACTGATATAGATCTTGAATTTATTTTCTTTTGGCAGATCATGGGTCAGCGCATCATTCAGACAGTGAATGCCTTCGATCACCAGAATATCCTGCTCTCCGAGCTGCATATAATGTCCGTTATATTCCCGTTTTCCGGTCTTGAAATTAAACGTCGGAAGTTCAATCCGCTCGCCTGCAAGCAGCTTTTTCAGATCATGGTTAAAAAGTTCCACATCCAGCGCTTCCAGGCATTCATAATTCGGCTTTCCTTCTGCGTCCAGCGGTGTATCCACACGGTTCTTAAAGTAATCATCCACTGAAATCGGATGCGGGACCAGACCACTTACCCGGAGTTGGATGGAAAGCCGTCTGGAAAATGTAGTCTTTCCTGACGAAGAAGGACCGGCGATCAAGACAAACTTCTTCTGCGGATTTCCTGCAATCTGCTCTGCGATCTGCGCAATCTTCTTCTCCTGCATTGCCTCCTGTACCAGAAGCAGTTCCTTTGGATTGGCGTTGCCGCCTGTCACATAATCATTCAGTGCCCCTACCGTTTCAATTCCAAGCATATCACCGCCACGCGTAGACTCCTTCAGCACATGGAACAGCTTATTCTGAGGCTGAAATGGAGGTATCTTTTCCGGTTCAGCTGCCTCCGGCATCTGTACTACAAATCCCTCATCATATAAATATAGTTTAAAATATTTCAGATAGCCGGTTGACGGAACCATATAGCCGTAATAGTAGTCCTCAAATTCATTGATACTGTAAATATTGACTGTAGACACTCTGCGATACCGGAACAAACGCTCTTTATCCTTCATACCGTACTTACGGAACATTTCAATCGCTTCATCGGTATGGACCGATCTCTTTCGGATGGAAAGATCCTTATCTGCCATTTCATGCATCCGTTCTTCAATCCTTGCAAGCAGTTCCTGATCCAGCTTCAGATCTCCTTTTATTGTACAATAATACCCTTTATCTACAGAAAAATGTATTCTCACCTGTTCTATCTTATCGTGTCCGAGTGTATCATATACTGCCTTCACCAGCAGAAAACTTACACCACGGCGATAGGTAAGATTTCCGATCGTCTCGCCTGTCGTCACAAAATGGAGTGCACAGTCCTTTTTCAGCTTCTTTCCAAGCTCCTGAAGCTTTCCATTTACATATACAAGAACAATATCATGTGGGTATCTTTCCTGATATTCCCCGGCAATCTGCAGATATGTGGTCCCTGCCGGAAAACTTTTCTCTTCCCCGTCAATCTGTACTTTGTACATCTGCTGTTCCATATTTACCGCCTTCTTTCTGCCTTACGGCACTTTGACAAATCTGTCTGTTTTTCTCCCCGCTCCCAAACACCTTACGTCAAAACCCAGAATGGCTGCCGGATCTTTGCTGTCCGGATCTCTGCCTCTGGAAATTTCTCCCGGCAAAAATGTTCCATATCTGCAATAAAGATATGCTCCACGCCATAGTGTCCGGCATCAATTACTGCCATTTTTTGCGCAACCGCATCAATCCCCTCATGGTGATCAATATCACCTGTCACCAGTACATCCACACCTTTTTCCAAAGATACGGAAATTGCGCTCTTCCCGGAGCCCGGAAAAACACCAAGGCGATGTACCTGCATATCCGGCTCTCCAAAAATCTTCACATTCGGAAGATCAAATGCTTTTTTTACCATTTCCGCACAGGATTTTAAATCCATCGGCTGTGCCAGATCAGCAACTCTTCCGATTCCAACCGGAACTTCGCCGGATTCTGAATGCATGCTTCCCGTCACTTCCAGGACCTCCGGTTCACTCAGTTCAAGTACCTCCCCCGCAAGCTCTGCCATTCCCATCACATCATAATTGGTATGCATCGCATAGTAAGAAATGTCATCCCGAATCAGCTTCAGTACTCTTCTGCCAATAAAATCCTCGTCATTGATCTTTTTCATTGCCTTAAAGATCATCGGATGATGTGTGATCAGCATATCTGCGCCCCAGTCTGCTGCTTCTTCGATCACTTCATCCGTCGCATCCAGTGCAAGATAGATCCTCTTTACTTCTTTATCGCTTCTTCCGACCTGCAGTCCTACATTATCCCACTCCATCGCATAGTGCTTTGGATAACGTGCTTCTATTTCTTTTATAATCTCTCTGCAAATCATCATTTTCCTCCTAAAAATACCGGTCAAGCAGGTCTTCTGCTCTCTTTATCATATGCAGAACCTCTGCACTTCTCTCCTTCGTGCGTTCGCTCTCCTGCACCCGAAGCTTTTCATACACACCCTGATTCACAGACAGTTCCTTTTTCAGATATGCTCCCATCACCGGGTGAGCCTTCTCTAATAAATATTTCCCATATTCAAGCTCTTCTTCTGTTGCCGGAACACCTTCCGCATAAAGACCTTTCTGTTCTGCCGGGATCACCTTCATCATTGGATAGTATTTTCCATCCTCTTCCACCATGTCCTCTGCAACGATACGAAATCTATATTCCTCCAGATAACGGCGGACTTTTGCAAGCTCTGACTGCGGCTGCAGGATCAGTTCCTTTAAGCTTCTGGTTTTTGCCAGATCCTCATTCAGAATGTGTATGACAAGACCGCCGCCCATTCCGGCGGCGATCATTGTGTCAGCTTCTTTCATTTTCAAATTCACCAGGCCATCGGAAAGACGGGTAACGATCTTCCCATCCAGTCCATGTTCAAGGATATGTGCATCCGCTCTCTCTAATGGTCCTTTGTTAATATCCATGGCAATCGCGGATGGAACCAGCCCGTTCTGTGTCAGATAGATTGGGATGTAAGCGTGGTCTGTTCCCACATCCACAAGACACATTCCCGGTGTGACAAGATTCGCCACTGCCTGTAATCTTTTTGATAATTCAGCCATCTTCTTAATCCAAATAATCTCTTAATTTTCTGCTGCGGCTCGGATGACGAAGCTTGCGGAGTGCTTTTGCTTCGATCTGACGGATACGCTCACGGGTGACATCGAACTCTTTTCCGACCTCTTCCAGTGTACGTGCTCTTCCGTCACTCATACCAAAACGCAGGCGGAGAACTTTCTGCTCTCTCTCTGTCAGTGTACTTAATACTTCATCCAGCTGTTCTTTCAGGAGTGTCTGCGCTGCTGCTTCTGCCGGAACAGGTACATTGTCATCCTGGATAAAGTCGCCCAGATGGCTGTCCTCTTCCTCACCGATCGGAGTCTCAAGAGAAACCGGTTCCTGGGAAATCTTCAGGATTTCACGCACACGGTCTACCGGCATGTCCAGCTCTGCCGCGATCTCTTCCGGCGTAGGTTCACGTCCAAGCTCCTGCAGTAACTGTCTGGATACACGGATCAGTTTGTTGATCGTCTCTACCATATGAACCGGTATACGGATGGTTCTCGCCTGGTCAGCAATCGCACGTGTGATCGCCTGACGGATCCACCATGTTGCATAGGTACTGAACTTAAATCCCTTCTGATAATCAAACTTCTCTACCGCCTTGATAAGTCCAAGGTTTCCTTCCTGTATAAGATCCAGAAACAGCATACCACGTCCCACGTAACGCTTTGCAATGCTGACTACCAGTCGCAGATTAGCTTCTGCAAGGCGCTTTTTCGCTTCTTCATCACCATCTGCCATTCTCTTTGCCAGCTCGATCTCTTCTTCTGCCGAAAGAAGCGGAACCTTACCGATCTCCTTCAGATACATACGGACCGGATCTTCGATGCTGATTCCGTCCGGAACAGACAGGTCGATCTTCTCCATATCCACTTCGTCTTCATCCGAAAGCATGATCTCCAGATCATCATCATCCACGCTGGAGTCATCATTCATCTGAAGCACATCGATCCCATTGGCCTCCAGGTACTCAAATACCTTGTCCATCTGTGTCGGTTCCAGCTCCATATCCCGGAATACATCATTGATTTCCTGGATTTCAAGAATGTTCTTCTTTTTCTTCGCAAGAGCAACCAGATTTTTTAATTTTTCCTGAAACTTTACTACGTTCTCTTCCATGTAGTGTCCTTCCTCTCATCGCTTGTTTATATTCTATCCCTAATTAATGGAAATATGCAGTTTATGAAGGTCCTGCACTGCCTTCTTCGCATTCATAAGCCTTTGCAGCCCCTGAATGTCTGTCGGATCCAGATTCCGGGTTGCAGTCTCGATACTGTACTCCTTTACCCGGAGAATCGTCTCCTTGATCGCTTTTTCCTGCTCTCCCGCAGTCGTCAGCTCTTTGATTCTCGTATTGAAAAGTGCTGCCACCGCGCGGTGTTCCTCTTCCTCTGTAAAATAATTCATAATCTGCGCAGGATTCAGTTCTCCTTTTGCATGCTGTTCATACAGAAGTTCAGCAACTTTCCGGTACAGCTCCACCGTAAAATCCTCCGGCGTAACATAACGGCTTACCTGATCAAACAACTCTTCCCTGTCGATCAGCCAGGTAAGCAGAATCTTCTGTGACCGGATATGACCATCCTCTTTTGGCGTTTCCTGGCGGATCGTCTGTCTCGGCTTTGTGGCCGGAGCTGCCATTCCGCTCTGGACTGCTACCTTGACAACCAGCTTCTTAAGTTCTTCGTAGCCGACATGATAAGTCTTTGCCACCGCTTCTATGTAATTATCACGTTCAATTTCTTCTTCAAAACGTGCCAGCCTTCTAGCCGCCTCTCTGAGGAATTCCGTCTTTCCTTCCGGTGCATTCAGGTCATAACTTTTTTCCAGCATCTCAAGACCGAACATAAAGCTGTTCCTTGCTTTCCTGATCCGCTCTTCAAATGCCTCAGCTCCAAGATTCTTGATGAATTCATCCGGATCCTTGTACGGTTCCATCCGGATCACGCGGGTCGTCACACCGGCCTCCCGAAGGATCGGAGCTGCCCGGAGTGCCGCTTTAGTTCCGGCTTCATCACTGTCATAGGTCAGATAGACTTCATTCACATACCGTTTGATCAATGCTGCATGTCCTGCTGTAAGTGCAGTTCCAAGTGATGCAACTGCATTGGTAAATCCCGCCTGATGGAGCGAAATTACATCCATATAGCCTTCACATACAATAAAATACGGCTTTCTCGATGTTCTCGCCCGGTGAAGTCCGTACAGATTCCGGCTCTTATCAAAAATCAGAGTCTCCGGTGAGTTCAGGTACTTTGGCTTCCCGTCGCCCATCACACGCCCGCCAAATCCGATCACACGATTATTCACATCCATAATCGGAAACATGACACGGTTCCAGAATTTGTCGTAAACTCCGTGCTTTTCATCGACATTGACCAGACCTGCTTTGATGATCATCTCTTCACTATAGCCCTTCATCTTCAGGTACCGAAACAGATCATCACTGTATTTGCTGGAATATCCAAGTCCAAATGCAGTGATCGTCTCCTGGCTTAACTGACGGTTCTGCAGGTATTCTCTTGCCTGCCTTCCGCCCTCCGTCTTCAGCTGCGCATAATAATACTTGGCCGCCAGCTTGTTCATCTCAAGCAGCGCACTTCTCGTATCTGCTCTTTCTTTCGCTTCTTTTGAATATTCCTCTTGCGGAAGCTCCACACCGGCACGCTGTGCCAGAAACTTGAGTGCTTCTACAAAAGAATAATTCTCATACTCCATAATGAAGGTAAATACATTTCCTCCCGCTCCGCAGCCAAAGCAGTAATACATCTGCTTATCCCTGCTCACAGAAAATGAAGGAGATTTCTCACTGTGAAACGGACAAAGTCCGAAATACGAACTTCCCTGCTTCTTCAGCTTCACGTATCCGGAAATCACATCTACGATATCATTTTTTGATCTTACTTCTTCTATAATCTCATCTGAATAATACATTATGTCCTACACCTTCCTGGCAGGGTTCGCGCATCTTGCGCAACCCCTACATAATATATATTCGACAAAACTTTTTTATTTCCTTTAAAATTTCCAAGATTGTGGAATAAAAATTTCTTCAAACTTTTTTACGGCAAAATTATCCGTCATCCCTGCTATGTAATCACACACCGCGATCTCCGGCATTTCCCCTTTCTGCAGCTGTTTCAGATACTGCTCCGGTATCTTTTCCAGGTGCGTTTCATAATAAGAATACAGATCTTCAATCATTCGGATTGCTTTGTCCTCTTCGCCCTTTGCAAGTGGATTCTCATAAACATGGGTAAACATATATGCCCGCAGCTCCATCAGTGCTTCACGGACTTCCTCTGACATGCAGATCTTCGGTTTGTCCATGCTGTTTACGATCACATCATGGGTAAGTGTGTTCAGACGCTCTCTTTTACTGTTGCCCAGAACTTTTCGCAGCTCTTTTGGCAGTTCCTCTTCATTCATGATCCCCGCCCTTACTGCGTCATCAATATCATGGTTCACATAAGCAATCTTATCAGACAGTCTGACGATCTGCCCTTCCAGTGTCGCAGGCATTCCCGCACTTTTGTGGTTGCGGATTCCATCGATCACTTCCCAGGTCAGGTTCAGTCCCTCCCCCTGTTTCTCCAGCACCTCTACTACACGGACACTTTGTTCATTGTGTTTAAATCCACACGGACACACATTGTTCAGAGCTCTCTCTCCTGCATGTCCAAACGGAGTATGCCCGAGATCATGCCCCAGTGCAATTGCCTCCACCAGATCTTCGTTCAGCCTGAGTGCCTTTCCGATCGTCCGGGCGTTCTGCGATACTTCCAGCGTATGCGTTAGCCGTGTCCTGTAATGGTCTCCGATTGGGAGGAGAAACACCTGCGTCTTCTGCTTCATGCGCCGGAATGCCTTACTGTGCAGGATCCGGTCTCTGTCCCTCTGAAAAACCGGTCGGATATCACACTGTGGCTCATTTCTCTTTCTCCCCCGGGAAGCCATGCTTAATGTGGCACAGGGACTTAGATATTCCTTTTCTCTTTCTTCCATCTGTTCCCTGATCGTCATTTTTTTATTTCCTCTCTTCTTTCAGACGTTTCTCGATTGCTTCTGTCACGCATTCCAGAACTTTAATACGCGCATAATATTTATCATTTCCTTCCACTACGATCCACGGTGCATGTGGCATAGAAGTCTTTTCCAGCATTTCTTCTACCGCCACCTCATACTGATCCCATTTTTCCCGGTTTCTCCAGTCTTCATCGGTAATCTTCCACTGTTTTTTCGGATTTTCCTGTCTGGCCTCAAACCTTCTCGCCTGCTCATCCTTGTCAATCTGCATCCAGAATTTCAGCACGATTGCTCCTGCATTTACCAGATCCTGCTCCATGGCGTTGATCTCCCCATAAGCTCTCCTCCATTCTTTTTCGGTGCAAAATCCTTCAATCCTCTCTACCATCACTCTTCCATACCAGGTTCTGTCAAATATCGCAATATGACCGGCTTTCGGCATTGCACGCCAGAAACGCCACAGATAATGATGTGCTTTCTCTGTATCACTCGGTGACGCTGTCGGATTCACCACATATCCTCTCGGATCCATATGTGATGTCAGGCGTTTGATCGCACCACCTTTTCCTCCGGCATCCCATCCCTCAAAGCCAAGGACAACCGGGATTCTCCTGCGATAAAGCTCTCCATGCAGATGTTCCATCTTTTTCTGAAGCTCTTTTAAGCGTTCCTCATAAACCTCTTTTGGCATGGATTTGGAAAGATCCGCTTTTGCCAGAATGGATTCTGCTGTTTTCCTTTTCACTTCCGTTTTCTTTTCCAGACTGCCTTTTTCTTCCAGTTCCTTTCTTGCGACTGCCTCTTCCATTGCCTGGATCACCGCCTGATAAACAGCCACTTTAGCTTCTTTCTTCTTTGTAGCATCGATCACTGTCCACGGTGCGTAATCTGCATCCGTTTTCCGCAGCATCTCTTCATTGATTGCTTTATACTCTTTAAAATCATGATTCCGCTTCAGATCGCCTTTGCTTACCCGCCATGCAGTATCCTTGGAAGCAAGCAGTTTCTCAAAGCGCTTTTTCTGTTCTTTCCGGTCAATCTTTAAAAACAGTTTGATGATCACCATTCCATCATCCGTCAGCTGTTTCTCAAATGCACGGATCGATTCAAAATCCTTTTCCAGCTCTTTTTCCGGTGTTTTTCCTTCAAAACGTTCAATCATAACTCTCCGGTACCAGCTGGTATCAAAAATCGCAATTCTTCCCTTTTCCGGGATCTTCGTCCAGAAACGCCACATAAACGGACGCATCCTTTCCTCTTCCGTTTCATTTTTTACCGCATATACTTTAAAGCCTCTTGGATCGAGTGCCTGGATCAGATTACCAATCTGAAGTCCTTTTCCTGCTGCTCCATAACCCTCAAATGCGATCATCACCGGGATTTTTTTCTCCCTGCACACTCTTTGCAGTTCTCCAAGCTGCTCTCCCAGTTCTTTTATATCCTTCATTTTTACATTTTTCTCCATAAAATGCCTCCATTTCACCATTTTCTGCTCTTATTATCCCCAAATCCATTGATAAAACACGCAATTAACGCATACAATTATATATTATATTACTATATTTTCTCATAATAAGAAAGTGAATTCGTGAAATTATTGAATTATTTATCTTTTCGATATTTTTCGTAATATATTGCGAATTAAAATTTCTTTTAAATTTTTGTTGACTTTGTGTTTGGAATATAGTATTATAGCTTTTGTCAGCGGCGAGCAGTTAAAATAAAGCTCACTGAGTGATATGCGGAAGTGTCGGAACTGGCAGACGAGCAAGACTAAGGATCTTGTAGGCATTGCGCCTGTGTGGGTTCAAGTCCCATCTTCCGCATTCGGATTTATCTAAGTCCGGTAATTAAATAATGTTTGTGCGGAAGTGTCGGAACTGGCAGACGAGCAAGACTAAGGATCTTGTAAGCATTGCGCTTGTGTGGGTTCAAGTCCCATCTTCCGCATTACAAAAAGAAACCTCTGATTTTATCAGAGGTTTTCTTTTTATAGTAAAGAAGCCTCACTCATTATTGAATGAAGCCTCTGCTTTTTTATTTTCCTATAATCCACTATTTAAATAAGAATCGAACTAATCACTTTATTACTTGCTGTAAATTGTCTATCATATCGCTGCGTTGCGAAAAGCACAGCCTCATCATCATTTTTATCTGTTGTAACAATAAAGCTTTCCGGAATTTCAATTCCTAAATTCTTTGCCGTCAAAAGACATAGTTGCTCATTTGCAACAATCTTTTTTAATCGAACATGACTTTGTTTTACAATATGTGTACTCGGCGCTTCTCCTATTGGTAAATACCATTTTTTATCTAAGTCGTTATAGTACAATCCAACTTTTCCAGATGCACCAGTTAAAGACAGATGTGATTTTGTGACCAGTTCTGCGGATTCTGATGCTCCTTCACTGGCAAGTGAATAAACTTCCTCTTTAGACAGTTCACGATAATCTGGATCAATTACCTGATCTAACTTTTCTATAACTTTGATTGCTCCGAGACATTCTCTACCAAGACCTGCTAAAATGGATAAATAATCATTTTCATCCATGTGCATCCATTTGGCTACACATTTTCTTGTAAATCCTTCTGGAAGTAAGCCTTCAAAGAAATTTCGAGTACGTATTGTATCAAATGTCTTTTCCTCTAATGGTAGACCAATGGAAATAGCTCGATGCTCAGGATTGTTTAAATATGCTGAATCATATGAAAAACAGGCATCGTTTGAACTGTTTCCTACAATTTCTCCAACAAATTTATTTTCGCCTTTGATTTCAATATAAACTAATAATGTTCTCATCCTCTTATCCTCGTCGCTCTACGAATAAATCCAATCCCAAAATATTAATCAGTCGTATTGTTTTTTCAATTTCTGCTGTAGGTTTTCCACGTTCTAAATCAGAAATAAAAGTGACAGAAAGACCTGTGAAGTCTGATACATATGATTGTGTATAATTTAATTCTTTTCTTCTTTCGCGGATTGCTTGGCCTAATGATTTTGAGTCTGTAATTTTCATAATCCCTCTCCCAAATATGTCGTACGGCAAAATTACTTGTTTTTTCAAAAAAAATATGTCGTACGGCGAAATTACTTGTTTTAAGTATATTATTAGCCGTACGACTGTGTCAATAAGATTTCTTTAACTTTCAGAAATCATTTCACATTTTATAAAGTTCAGAATAATATTCTTCGCCTGTTTCTTATCTGTATCCGCTGAAGCTTCCTTACCGTAAAATTATCTCTGATTTTTATTAGAGATTTTTCTTTTTATGCCTTTTTTTATTTACCAGATACAATACAATTCCACCTGCTACGATCACCATGGAGATCCACTGGGAGGTTGAGAACATTCCGGCTCCCCCTCTGTCATCATTTCTTAAAAACTCAACAAGGAATCTTCCTACACCATACAGCAGCATATACAGAAAACCTACACTTCCCGGTGTACCGTCTTTTTTATTCTTCCTATAATATAGAAGTAACACGATCATGATCAGGAAATCACCTGCCGACGATATAAGCTGTGTAGGAATCAGTTTAACACCTGCCGGAGCAAGCCCGCCTTCCGGGAATACCACACCAAATCTGGAGGTTGTCTCCCTTCCATAGCAGCATCCTGCAAGAAAACATCCGATTCTTCCAAATCCCTGTGCCATCGAAATACTTGCCACAGCGAGATCAAAATATTCCAGAAAATAAAGCTTTTTAATTCTGCAATATACAATCGCTGTCAGAAAACCGGCAATAATTCCACCATATACGACAAATCCTTCTGAACCGAGTACCGACTTCGGATCCTTGATAAACGTCTTAAACTCCACGATCACATATAGAATTTTTGCACCTACAAAACCGCCGATCACACCGTAAATTCCGATATCCACAATTGCTTCCGGATCCAGGCCACTCTTTTTTGCCCGATAAGAAGCCATTACCACACAGCAAAGGATACCGATTGCGATCATCAGTCCATATCCATGTATCGTAAACTTTCCTATTGAAAACAGATCAATTTTCACGCTTTTTTATTCCTCCCTTTTATCAATCTATTTATCATTGTATGGATTATCCCTTCATTTGTCAATCTTATCCTTTTGGATACTATCTGCTATTTTGTTACTGTTCACAGTACCTGTGACCAGCAACGCTATTTTGCCTCTTAATCCAGCAATGGGGCATGATTCAGAGAATCACACCCCGCGTTTAGAGCTATCATTAAATTGTTCTGCCTTACAGAAGATTCTTCATACTCTTCAGCCCAATTGCCAGAGTTGAAGTATTGTGTAAAAGTGCTGATGTCGTCGGCTGGATCACACCGGTTACTCCAAGTACGATCAGACCGGAATTGAATCCAACAATAAAGCGGTAGTTACTTTGAATCCTCTTCATCAGCCTATTGCTGAGACGTCTTAAGGTCACGATCTGTCCAAGATCGTCTGCGCCTACTGTAATATCCGCAATCTCACGCGCAATCTCTGCGCCATTGCTGATCGCAATTCCTACATCTGCCGCAGAAAGTGCCGGCGAATCATTGATACCATCACCGATCATAATAACTTTTCTTCCGGCTGCTTTTTCCTTTTCTACAAATGCAGCCTTATCTTCCGGCAGTACTTCTGAATAATATTCATCCACGCCGACACGCTTTGCGATTGCCGAAGCTGTACGGTCGCTGTCACCTGTCATCATAACAACCTTTCCAAATCCTGTTTTCTTGAGCTCGGCAACTACTGTCTTCGCCTCTTCTCTCAGTGGATCTTCAATACAGATCACTCCTGCAAGCTGATTCTCGATTGCAAGATACAGATGTGAATATTCTTCCGGAAGACCGTCAAATAACTCCTGTTTGCCTTCCGGAATTGTACATTTCTCATCTTCAAATACAAAATGAGAGCTTCCGATAATTACATTTTTATCACCAATCGTTGTAGAAATGCCATGTGCAACCACATACTCTACCTTAGAATGCATTTCCTCATGATCCAGATTTTTCTCTTTTGCTGCATTTACTACTGCTTTTGCCATAGAATGTGGGAAATGTTCTTCCAGACACGCTGCAATACGGAGCAGTTCATCCGGTGTTCTTCCATCAAAGGAAACCACATCCACCACGGTAGGTGTTGCTTTTGTAAGTGTACCAGTCTTGTCAAATACGATCGTATCTGCCTCTGCCACGGCTTCCAGATACTTTCCTCCCTTTACGGTAATATTGTAAAGATTTGCTTCACGGATTGCAGACAGCACCGAAATCGGCATTGAAAGCTTAAGCGCACACGAAAAATCTACCATCAGGATAGAAAGAGCCTTGGTGACATTTCTCGTCAGCAGATAGGTAATGGCTGTTCCACCAAGTGAATACGGTACAAGTTTGTCAGCAAGATGCTCTGCCTTGCTTTCTACTCCTGATTTTAACTTCTCAGATTCTTCAATCATCGTAACGATCTTATCGAAGCGGCTGTTTCCGCTTACCTGTTTGACTCCGACTGTGATCTCACCTTCTTCAACCACGGTTCCTGCATATGCATAGCTTCCAACCGTCTTGCGGACAGACACTGATTCTCCGGTAAGAGACGCCTGATTGATCATCGCTTCACCATCCACGATATCGTCGTCAAACGGAATCACAGTTCCCATACGGATCACAATCCGGTCTCCCGCTTTTATCTTGGATGCAGGAACCAGAACTTCCTGGTCTTCTGTCTTCAGCCATACCTTACTTACATTCAGAGACATGGTTCTTGCCAGGTCATCTACAGATTTCTTATGTGTCCACTCTTCCAGAATCTCACCGATTCCAAGCAGGAACATAACGGATCCGGCCGTACTGAAATCCCCACGCGCAACGGATACACCGATTGCAGTCGCATCCAGCACCGGAACCTCAACCTTGCGTGCCCACAGACATTTGATTCCCTTCCAGATATACTTCAGTGACATGACTGATGTATAGCATGCATTCAGTGGATACGGAAGGAACCATTTTCTTGCATAATGAAATACTACTTTATTGAACAGCTTTTCCTGATACTGCGCATTCACTTCACGACCGGAAGTTGCAAGTACGTCTGCCGGAACTTCCACTGTCTGATAGTGAAATTCCTGCAGAAGACGGATTACATCTTCTCTGTCGCCGATATAATTAATGACTGCATCACAGGTTCTGTCATATACCTTTGCCAGTTTGACTGATTCATTGCAGAGCAGATAATACTGTAATATATCAGCCTGTTCATATGTCATTCTTTTTTGAGAAAGCCGGACTCTCATCCGGCCTTTCATCTCATGTTTAATTATAAACTTCACGTTCAGTGCGCCTCTTACTCTGTTACTTCGTTAAACTCTGTATTTTCAGCTTCTTCTGCCTCTGCTGCTGTATCTGCATCAGAAAATTCTTCCATTTCAGCAGCTCTTTCTTCGTTGATGCTCTTAGCTTCAGCATAAATATCCTCTGCATTTTCCTGGATATTTGTAGCTGTTTTCATAACACAGTCTTTTGCGCGAAGAACTGCTGCTGTGCAATTTGTGTACACGTTCTTAGCATCCTTGCTTGAAAGTGCTTTGATTCCGGCTGTTCCAAAAAGAACTCCTGATGCAAAAATTCCAACCTTTTTCCAATTTACTTTAGTAATATCAAACATACCTATGTACCTCCTGTTTTTTCATTAACGCCTATTATATGACACGAATCTGTAAATTACCAGTCTTTTTTTGCTTCTGATAAATTTTCTCACTTTTATGCAAAATCAGTTTTGTCAAACTTTTTTCCACCATATCTGCCACAAATTCACTATTTTCATCTTAATTTTTACACAACTTTCCACAGTTACCTATATCCATATTTATATAGAAGGAACTCATTCTCCGCTATCTAAAAGAGACAGATACAACCACGGTACCTGCCTCCATATCCGAACCGTTCCGTTCCGGAACGTTTTTTTGCAATGTTATGCTTCTTTAAGTGTGATGTTTCTTACATTCTGTCCGCCTGAAAATCCACAGACATCCAGCCCAGATTTGATCACTGCCGTCCATTTATCCTCCGGAAGATCAAGAACTGTTCCGTCCTCCAGCTCGATCATGTATTCCATTTTGCAGCCCTTATCTGAAATACGGTACATATTCTTGCGGCTGATCGCTCCGATCTGCTCCAGCGTATTGACCATACGGTATACCGTCGCCGGTCCGATACTCGGATCCTTCAGAGACGCCTGATAATAAATTTCCTTGCAGCAATTACATTTTCCTTCCAAAATAACATCGATCAGCATGAGCCGCTGCTTCGTAACCCTGCAGCCACTTCTTTTCAGCTGCTCGATTATTCTTTCTTTCGCGTCCATGATAGCCCCTTTCCATGCTGTCACCTGTTAGGCTCTGATATCAACTACCTTAAATCCTGCTTCCTCGACAGCTTTTTTCAGATCATCATCATCGATTTCTCTGTCATAGCTTACAACTGCTTCTTCTTTTTTGAGATTCACCTTTGCAGATGCACCTTCGATTTTGTTGATTTCTTCCGTTACACTTTTTACACAATGCTCACAATGCATACCGGAAATCTTCACTGTCTTTTTACCGATTGCCGGGTTATCCAGCATCTTATCTTCAATATCTGTCACGATCGTTCCGGATCCACCGCCACAGCAAGGACTTTCCCCTTTAAAATGTTTAAGCGTACCCTTTAATGCAAAAATAAGAAGTACGATCACGATCAGAATAATAATTACATCAACCATGTTATTCCTCATCCTTCCGGCGTTCACGCCATTTCTTTATCCACAAGACCAATTGATAAATACTGACTCCTACGAGATAAATGATCAGGATCGCACCGAAAGCATAGAACATAGAGCCTGATGAATTTCCCATATTCTCCCCATCTTTCAGTCTTTCTTCTTCGGTGCAGCCTTACTGCTGCATCCACTGCAGGAACTGCAATTTCCGCTACAGCCCGCGCATCCGACAGGTTTCCCTTCTTTATGGTTTTTATATCCTTTACGGATCAGGAAAATACAATATCCTGCAATCAGTGCGAGTATCACAATATTAGCGATCATAAACCTTCACCTGTTCTTTCTTTTACACTGGAAGCCGGACACAGGCTTCTGCATCCGGCTTCCGCCTTAAAGTTCTTATAAATCTTATGCGTTTACAGAACGTTTTGAATAAACTTTCTGGTTTTTATACGGATCTGGTCTGAACAGCATGAAGAGGATTCCGATAAGAAGGATAAATCCTACTGCTGTACCAACTCCGAATGCTCCGCCTGTTACGAATGAACCGATCTGATATACACAGAGGCATACGATGTAAGCGAAGATGTTCTGGAAGAGAATTGCGAACCAGAACCATTTTCTGGACTGCATCTGCTGTGCCATTGTAGCAATTGCTGCAAGGCAAGGAGAATCCAGAAGGTTGAACATCAGGAATGTAAATGCTGCAATTGAGCTTGGGAACCAAGATGCAACACCAGCTGCTACGTTCACTGCATCTTCAGTATCACCAGATACGTTAGCAAGTACACCCATTGTTGAAACAATCGCTTCTTTTGCTGTAAATCCAGAGATAGAAGCTGCTACCGGCTGCCATTCGCCAAATCCAAGTGGTGCAAAGAGCGGTGCGATCACGCCACCGATCATTGCCATAAGGCTGTCTGCACTGTCTTCTACCATACCGAAGCTTCCGTCTACGAATCCGAATCCACCAAGGAACCACATTACTACGCAGGCAAGGAACAGGATTGTTCCGGCTTTGATGATGAAGCCTTTCAGTCTTTCCCATACATGAAGGAGAACTGTCTTAGCCTGTGGAATATGGTACTGTGGAAGTTCCATTACAAACGGTGCAGGTTTTCCTGAGAACGGTTTTGTCTTCTTCAGGATGATCGCAGCCACAAGTACTGCTACAATTCCAATGAAATACATAAGCGGTGCGATAAATGAGCTTTCCTGATATCCTGCTACTTCACCGGAAATAACACCACCCATCAGAGCGATAACCGGAAGTTTAGCTCCACATGGGATAAAGGTTGCTGTCATAATTGTAAGACGTCTGTCATTGTCCTGTTCAATAGTCTTAGAAGCCATGATTCCAGGAATACCGCAGCCTGATGAAATCAGAAGCGGGATAAAGCTCTTTCCTGAAAGTCCGAAATGTCTGAACACACGGTCCATGACGAACGCGATACGAACCATGTATCCGCAGTCTTCAAGGATAGACAGGAAGAGGAACAGGATTGCCATCTGTGGTACGAAACCAAGTACTGCTCCAAGACCACCGATGATACCATCAACAACAAGTCCCATAACCATGTCACCGGCACCGATCGCTGAAAGTGCGCTTGTTGCTGCATCCTGAATTGCTACTACAAATACATCATTTGTCCAGTCTGTTACAAAGGTACCGACTGTTGTTACAGAAACATAATATACGGCCCACATTACCAGCATAAAGATCGGGATTCCGAGGAACCGGTTCGTAACGATACGGTCGATCTTGTCAGAAGTTGTAAGCTTTTCTTTTCCCTTCTGAACAGTTGTTGAAACTATCTTCTGGATGAATTTGTAACGTTCGTCTGTTACAATGCTTTCCATATCATCGTCATGTTTCTTTTCAAGAGCTTTTCTCTGTGCTTCTACCGTCTGGGCTGCCACACCGGAAAGTTTCATGCTCTCTACTACCTTGCTGTCGTTCTCAAGGAATTTAACAGCGTACCATCTCTTCTTCTCTTCTGAAACAGAATCCGGAAGAACGCTCTTAACTTCTGCTACAGCACCTTCCAGCTCTGCTGAGAAGATATCTTTCGGAAGATCGATTTCTGACTTCTTAGCAACTTTTACTGCTTCATCGATCAGTTTGTCAAGCCCCTCACCTTTCAGCGCAGATGTCTCGATGATCGGACAGTCAAGTAACATTGAAAGTCTCTTCACATCGATCTTGATTCCTCTCTTCGCAAGAAGATCTGCCATGTTCAGTGCAATAACAACCGGAACACCTGTCTCGATCAGCTGAGTTGTCAGATACAGGTTACGTTCAATATTGGTTGCATCCACCAGATCAATGATCACATCCGGATTTTCTTTCAGCACATAGTCACGGCTGACAACCTCTTCCAGTGTATATGGAGACATTGAATAGATACCCGGAAGGTCAGTTACGATAACTTCTTCCTTTGTCTTTTTACTTTTTAATTTACCCTCTTTTTTCTCTACAGTAACCCCTGGCCAGTTACCAACATACTGGTTGGCTCCTGTGAGCGCGTTAAACATGGTAGTTTTACCGCAGTTCGGGTTTCCGGCAAGTGCAATTTTAATTGCCATTCCTTTTTACCTCCTTGTTGTACTACTCTCATGCATAATTATGTATATGCTATTTTACCTGCACACACTGTGCATCATCTTTTCTTACTGTAAGTTCATATCCTCTTACAGTAATCTCAACAGGATCACCGAGAGGCGCAACTTTTCTGATGTACAGCTCGCTTCCTTTTGTTATGCCCATGTCCATAATACGGCGTTTGTAAGCTCCGTCTCCTTCAATCTTGGTCACAACAACAGTGCTTCCAACCTTTGCATCACCTAAAGTCATTGTCGTATCTCCTTTCCTTTAAGCTTCGAAATACAGAATATATATACAGCGGACCCGCCGACCAGCCAGAGGCTAGATCATGATATGCCGCGCCATATCAGAATTAACCGCAACACGTGAATCCTTGATGTTCACGATCACGTTACCACCGATTGCAGAAACAACTGTAATCTCTGCACCTGCTACAAATCCGAGATTCGCAAGGAATCGCCTTGTTTCTTCATTTCCACCAATTCTCTTGATTTCATTTACTTCACCAATATTCGCCATCGTTAAAGGCATAATCGCTACCTCCTGTTCTTTTGCGTATTTGGAATTTGAATGATAATTTTTTTCATTACCAACTTTGGTTCAATAGTTAGTATATTCTAACGTTTGTGCGTTGTCAAGTGTTTTTTTAAGTTTTAAAAAACCTTTGTTTTTCTTTTCTCATTTTTGCTGTTCGGCGCTTACTTTTAATAGTTATAACTTCTACTTTCTGCACAAAAAGAGCATTTACAGAACAATATTATTTGAAAAAAAATACAATCCATGGTATCCTATTAGGTATAAGAATGAATAGTGAGGTGACCGGAATAAATGGCTAAAAATGAATCATCCGAAAATTATCTTGAAGCAATATTGATGTTAAGTAAAAAATTACCTGTCGTACGCTCCGTAGATATCGCAAATGAACTTGGTTTCAAAAAATCAAGTGTCAGCATCGCCATGAAGAAGCTTCGTCAGGAGAATCATATTACCGTAACAGATGCAGGTTTTATTTATCTGACCGATTCAGGAAAAGAGATCGCGAACATGATCTATGAACGTCATGAATTTATTTCAAAATGGCTGATTGAACTCGGTGTGCCGGAGGAGATCGCTACCGATGATGCCTGCCAGATGGAACATGTAATCAGCAAAGAAAGCTTTAATGCAATCAAAGAATATGTACGAACACATTAGTAATCGCATCAAAAAGGCCGAAAAGTTTTATAACTTTTCAGCCTTTTTCTTTGCCCTTTTACAGTCTCTACAGATTTACCGCAGCATACTTCATATGCTGTTTTCTGTAATGAAATCACTTTATTTTACTAATATTATAATGTTGGGGTCAAGAGGTCAAAATCCTCTTGCAAGCAAGCTTGCATCGGCTTTCTGACCTTTTGACCCTGGTATCATATTATTCATCAATGATCTGTCCGTCAAGCGATAAGGTCACAACCTGCCACGGGATAAATTTACCACTTTCCCTGAGTGCTTTCTTTGCCGCCATCTCGAGGCCTCCACAGCACGGCACTTCCATCCGCACGATCGTCACACTCTTAATATTATTGTTCTTAATAATCTCCGTCAGCTTCTCCGAATAATCCACATTATCCAGCTTTGGACATCCGATCAAAGTCACATGCCCTTTGATAAAACGATTATGAAAATCTCCATAAGCATAGGCACTGCAGTCTGCGGCGATCAGAAGCTTCGCCCCATCAAAATACGGTGCATTTACCGGTGCAAGCTTAATCTGTACCGGCCACTGGGAAAGCATACTCTTATTCACGCTTTTCGCCGTCTCCCTGCCTTCCTCTTCACTCTCTGTATTCTGCGTACTCTCCCCTCTGTTCATCATACGCATACGGGTTCCAGGACATCCCCCTGCAAATGGTTTTACCGGTGCTTTAGGTCCTTCTCCCGCATTCTGCTTTGCAGCCTCTTCCTGCTGCTTTTTAAGCATATTCTGCTTCACAGCCTCCGCATCATAAGCCACCGCCTCACGCTCTACAAAATGAATGGCATCCACCGGACAATTCGGCAGACAGTCTCCCAGCCCGTCGCAATAATCATCTCTCATCAGCTTCGCCTTTCCATTCACCATAGAAATAGCCCCCTCATGACAAGCCTTCGCACAAGCCCCACATCCATTACACTTCTCCTCATCTATCTGAATAATTCTACGAATCATATTTTTATGTCCTCCTTAAAATTTGACTTTAACTTTTTAGAATTTATATTTCTTTAACTTTACCCATTCATTCTACCTCACAACCGTATCTCATTCCGTTGTTATAACAACACTCCATAGATAAATAAGAATATTTTTCAACAAACTTTCAAGCATCATCACTCCACCATGGAATCCGCAAACAAACTCTCCAATATCGTGTAAATAAAATGCTTTTCATTCGATACCGTTGAATGGGCGGAGGATAGAAAAATAATCGTTTGGATTCTATTTTGCGCAATGGAGATGAGACTCAAAAATTGTGGAAGCCATTGCTGACACAATTTTCGCTCTCAGAGGCTCATCGGAATGTTTTGCGCAACTTGAATCCAAACGATTATTTTTCTATCCACCACCCTCACAACCATTATCATTCAATTTATGCACAAAAAAACCTTGCGGATTCTCTCCACAAGGTTTTCCCTCTTCTCTCAAACTCTATACGAAATCGTCTGATTTAATTATGCAAGTGCCTTTTTAGCAACTTCAGCTACAGCTGCGAATCCAGCTGCATCATTAACTGCCATTTCAGCAAGCATCTTTCTGTTCATATCTACACCGGCAACTTTAAGTCCGTGCATAAGCTTGCTGTAAGAAAGACCATTCATTCTTGCAGCTGCGTTGATACGAGCGATCCAAAGCTGACGCATCTGACGTTTTTTCTGCTTTCTTCCTGCATATGCTGATGTAAGGGCTCTCATTACAGACTGTTTTGCGATTCTGTACTGTTTAGAACGAGCTCCTCTGTATCCTTTAGCCAGTTTCAAAGTTCTATTGTGTTTCTTCTTAGCGTTCATTCCGCCTTTTACTCTTGCCATTACTTAATCCTCCTTCTATCTTCCTGCCAAATCTTAGAGATATGGTAATACTTTCTTCATGTTCTTTACATTTGTAGAATCTGTGATAGTTGACTGTCTAAGATTTCTTTTTCTCTTAGTAGACTTCTTTGTTAAGATATGGCTCTTGTAAGCTTTGTTTCTTTTAAGTTTACCTGTAGCTGTTGTTTTGAAGCGCTTTGCAGCAGCTCTATTTGTTTTAATTTTTGGCATGATGTTTTCCTCCTTAATATAGATAATTTATTTTTAACGTTTTTCAGTTAAAACCATGCTCAGGCTTCTGCCTTCAAGTTTTGCCGGCTTTTCAATGACAGCAACATCTTTCATCTTCTCAGCGAAATCGTCAAGAATATGTTTGCTCTGCTGCATATGAGCCATCTCTCTACCACGGAAACGAAGTGTAACTTTTACTTTATTTCCTTTTGAGATAAATTTTCTAGCGTTATTCATCTTCGTGTTCAGGTCGTTGGTGTCAATATTCGGTGAAAGACGCACTTCCTTAACCTCGACAGTTCTCTGCTTTTTCTTTGCTTCTTTTTCTTTTCTTGCCTGTTCGTATCTGAACTTACCATAATCGATAATCTTACAAACCGGCGGTTTCGCTGTCGGAGCGATTTTAACCAGATCCAGTTCCGCTTCCTGTGCCAGCTTCATTGCATCTCTTGCTGACATTATTCCTAACTGTTCCCCACTCTCGCTAACCACGCGTACCTCTCTGTCGCGGATTTGTTCGTTAATCATTAAATCGCTAATTGTTGTGCACCTCCAATAAATAAAAAATAGTGAATAGCTGCAGACTATCCACTATCTATTGCATACAATACTTATATCTGGTATTATAAATTCAATATCAAACCGTTAGTCGCCCGATTGCGCTAAGGTGAGAGTGGATACTCTTCTTTGTTGTTCGCTTTACGCAAGTTATAATCTACCACAGATTTCACATGGTGTCAATACTTTTTTTATTTTTTATGAATCACTTTTTTATACTTCGTTCCCTTCTTTGAATCTGCGCATCATTTCATTTGTCAGACTGAAATCCCCCGGCTGAAGCACAATTTCTTCCCGCTGTACCCACTTTGCATATTTTAGTTCCTGACAGTCCATGGTAATGGTATCATTCCCATCCACCTCACAATAAAATCCAAGGAGAAGGTCATTTGCAGTTCCCCATGGCTGAGATTTATAATAACGGATATTTTTAACCCTGATCCCGGTTTCTTCCATTACTTCACGCATAACCGTTTCTTCTACTGTTTCTCCAATCTCCGTGAAACCTGCGATCAATGCATTATAAGCAAAACCTGTACGATATCTGGTAAGCAGTAATTGATCCCCATTTTTCACGCCCACGATAACCGCCGGCATAATCCGCGGATATGCCACATAACCACAAGCTGGACAACTCATTGCACGTTCCTTGTCGTGAAGCGCCATCCTTGTCCCGCATCTTCCGCAAAACCGGGTGTCTCTGTACCAATCCGACAAGTGTTTTCCTGTCGTAGCTGCAAAAACCTCTTCACATGGTCCATTGCCTTCTTTGCGTATGCTTCTCTCTTCAACGTATGCATACCCCTCCGGAATCAAGTCTTCCCGAAGCTCCTCGTTCCACAGAAAATACTCAATGTCGTCCACCCTAAAAAGATAGGTATATTCCAGCTCTTCCGGCATTTCTTTCTTCAATGGGAATGCTATGATATGATTGTCGAATTTTTCTGTATGAACCAGCACCTTTCCATTGTAGATATTTAAAACAGGGCTGTTCTCCTGCACTTTGGCAGCTGGATTGTATTCATTGTATAATTTGTGTGGATAAATATCCTGTATCATTGGTATCTGATTTCCTTCCTATAAATTTATGTTCGCATTTCTAAGTATCTCAAGAATCCACTTTGCCATATCCTGCACCTCTGGATATTCATCAAAACAGGCTATCTCTATTCTACTTGAATTTTTCCTATCTAATGGCAAAACAAACGCAAGTCATACACGACCTGCGTCTATCTTACATCCAATCACCTTCAGCTTCGTCCAGCTTCTCCACCAACACATCCTTAAGAACAAGAAAAGCCGGAATAAAACTGTCACGTATCAACATAATCATTTCA
Organism: Allocoprococcus similis; assembly: GCF_054660775.1. NCBI lineage: Bacteria > Bacillati > Bacillota > Clostridia > Lachnospirales > Lachnospiraceae > Allocoprococcus > Allocoprococcus similis. Next base: position 12,348 of record NZ_BAAHSG010000010.1, on the reverse strand, counting down.
TCAACTTCATTTTCATTATAAATGCGAACTGAAGTATTACGCTTTTTTAACATGAGTAACCATACTTCTGAATCATTGATAAACCCAATTTTATAACCTAACTGTAGAATTTCACGGGGCGATCCGCTGGAAGCTCCCTCCACACTATGCATTCTCATAATTTCCTATAACCAATTTTTTAAGCATAGCATATTTTTACTTAGTTAACAAGTATTCAGGAATATGTCAATCAGTGTACCACTTACGAAAATAAGTAAGTATATTTTCGCATCTGTGCAAATATAATCATTTCTACCCGATTTCGGATTTCTTCTGGATATTCCTCTGCTTTTTTAAGCAATTCTATTACATCATTTTTCGTAAATTGAAACCTCAGATTTATTTTATACAGAGATTCCGAAATATCTAATTGTTCATCAAATTCACTACTTATTGTTTTTGACTGAACACGATCCATAAGCGCATAAACATCTCCCGACAAAGGATAATCCATCGTTGTATCTGCCAGTAAGCCCGCCCCATTATCAAAAATCGGACAATATGCATAGTCCCCTTTTCCATTCATCAGAACCGCAATATTATGTGTGTGACGATCTTCATTCAGAAAAAATGCGTCAATCGTCAACAATTTATTCATATAAATGCCAAAATTCTGAAGTCCTGTCATTCGCTCTACCTGCTGCGCCAAAAAAGGTAAGCGTTCTTCATGTTCCGGTATTCTATACAAAGCTTTGTATAAACTTTCTCCGAAAAAGTTCTTGAACAACCGCTCCAGCGTGATAATCTGCCAATCTTCACTTAGAAAGTTTTTGCTCTTCACACCATTATAAATCACAGTGCCGTATTTTATTTTTTCCAGATCATAGCCTACAAATTCATTCTCTGTCAGGGTTGACTTTTTCAGGAGATGGGAAATCATATATTCTGACAGACCTTCATAACCTGTATAATCTGCTTTATACCATATTCCCTCATTTTCCCATTTTAACTGGTTCCCTTTTGAAGACTGCCGGTCATTTGTCCGAATATTCTGCTCAAATAATTCTATCATGCATCTACCTCTCTATGCGAATCCAAAAATCATCTTCTGCCATTCGTCCTTCAGTCTTCTCTATAATCATAATTGGATCATAAAATGGTAGTCCCAGATCCTTCAATATCAATTTCATCTTATCTCGGCTTTCCGGGAAACATCTTGACTCCAGGAACTCCTGATAATCATTATAATTCGGATCTTCTACCGTACCAAAAGCACGGAACATAACCTTATCTGTATAATTTCTTATTTTCACTTTTCGTTCCCGCTCATTCACATCAATCAAAGTGCATACATTCTGTTCATACATATACCATATTCTGAGCGGCCACACTTTTTCCGGCACCTTCACTTCCTGCTCATATTCCGGATATTTCTGCAACATTTTTAATAATGGAACAATTGGTCCGCGAATCACTTCTTCGCTTCTCTCCCAACGTTCTACTGTCGGCTTGGAACAATTGATAAATTCTGCAAACTCTTTCTGTGTCAAATGCAATCCTTTCCGAATCTGTTTAATTTCCTTTGCAGTCGTATATTCTGGTGTTATAAATAACCTTTCTCTCATAAATTCACCTTCCAGTTTTATGATTCCCGACTTTTTCTTTATTAAATCACAAAATCTAATATTTGTAAACAAAAACCATTATTTTGATTGTTTATTTCATAATAAATCAATCAAAATAATGGTTTTCTCCATGTTTTTCTTCTTTATAGTATTGTAATTTCTAACAATCTTTATTTTTCGGACTTAAACCTACTCAATCCCTGTCACTTTGTAGTCTTTGTCTTCAACAGCTTTTTTCAGTACCTCATCTGCGACTTCTGCTGTCAGGGTTACAACTGCTGTTCCATTTTCATGGCTTACTTCTGCCCCTTCTACTCCTTCGATTGCTTCCAGAGTTTTCTTTACAGTTGCCTCACAGTGTCCACACATCATACCTTCGATCTTCATTGTTTTTGTCATTGTCTTTTCCTCCTTAATTTCTCTGACTTTTGACTTTATCTTCTTATCCTTGCTGGCATCATACATCTTGAACCAGTTCAGACGAAGTGCATTGGTTACTACGCAGAAGCTTGAAAGACTCATTGCCGCTGCGCCAAACATCGGATTTAATTTCCACCCGAAAAGCGGATACCATGCGCCTGCTGCAAGCGGGATTCCGATTACATTATAGAAGAATGCCCAGAACAGGTTCTCATGGATATTTCTTAAGGTTGCCTTGCTCATGCGGATGGCTGCCGGCACATCACTTAACCGGCTTTTCATCAATACTACATCTGCCGCGTCAATGGCAATATCCGTTCCCGCACCGATGGCAATTCCCATATCCGCTCTGGTAAGTGCCGGTGCATCATTGATTCCGTCACCGACCATGGCAACTTTTCCTTTTTTCTTCAATTTCCGGATAACTGCTTCTTTTCCATCCGGAAGAACATCTGCGATAACTTCATCTACGCCTGCCTGCCGTCCGATTGCTTTTGCAGTTCTCTCATTATCACCGGTCAGCATGACTACATGGATTCCCATATTCTGCAGTTCTTTAACTGCCTCCGGGCTGTCCTCTTTGATAACGTCCGCTACTGCAATGATTCCGACCAGCCGGTCTTCTTTTGCAAAAAACAGCGGAGTCTTTCCTTCTGCTGCCAGATCTTCTGCTTTTTTTTGCGTTCCTGCATCCACAGAAGTCTTGGTCTGGATAAATTTCTTATTGCCGCCATAAATGGTCTTTCCTGCAAGGACTGCGGAAAGTCCGTTTCCAGGAACTGCCCGGAAATCTTCCACTTCATCCGCATCGATTCTACGCTCCTCTGCTTCCTGCAAAATCGCACGTGCCAGTGGATGTTCACTCTTTCTTTCCAGTGCATAGGCAAATCCTAAAAGTTCTTCTTCTGAGATACCCTCTGCAGGTATCATATCGGTTACTTTTGGCTCGCCGCTTGTAATGGTTCCGGTCTTATCCAGAGCTACGATCTGCATTTTCCCTGTCTCTTCCAAGGATACTGCCGTCTTGAACATGATTCCGTTCTTTGCCCCCATCCCGTTACCAACCATAATGGCGACCGGTGTGGCAAGTCCCAGCGCACAAGGGCAGCTGATCACAAGCACGGAAATTCCTCTTGCAAGTGCAAATCCAACGCTCTGCCCTGCGATCAGCCATACGACAGTTGTCAGTACCGCAATAGTAATAACCGCCGGTACAAATACGCCGGATACCCGGTCTGCAATCTTTGCAATTGGTGCTTTGGTCGCGGCTGCATCGCTGACCATCTGAATGATCTGCGAAAGGGTAGTATCCTCTCCGACTCTGGTTGCCTCGCATTTAAGGAAACCGGACTGGTTCATGGTTGCTGCGGATACCTTGTCGCCTTCTGCTTTATCGACCGGGATACTTTCTCCGGTGAGTGCTGCTTCATTGACCGCACTGGTTCCTTCCAGCACGATACCGTCTACCGGTATATTTTCACCCGGTCTTACTACAAAAATGTCACCTTTTTTCACCTGATCGATGGAAACTTCTGTTTCCACACCATTTTTCAGGACAACTGCTGTCTTCGGAGCCAGTTTCATCAGACTCTTTAACGCATCCGTTGTCTTTCCTTTGGAATGTGCTTCCAGCATCTTTCCGACTGTAATCAGTGTCAGGATCATGGCTGCTGACTCAAAATAGAATTCATGCATGTAAGACATCACGCCTTCCATGTCCATCTTCACCTGTGCATCGGTCATTGCAAATAAGGCATAGGTACTGTAAATAAAGGATGCTCCTGATCCCAGTGCAACCAGAGTATCCATGTTCGGCGCGCCATGAAGGAGTCCCTTAAATCCATTGATGAAGAACTTCTGGTTGATCACCATGATAATTCCGGCAAATAACAGCTGGATCAGTCCCATTGCCACATGATTTCCATCCAGAAATCCCGGCAGTGGCCAGTTCCACATCATATGTCCCATGGAAATGTACATCAGCGGGATCAGAAAACAAATGGATGCGATCAGGCGCCGTTTCATAACCGGTGTCTCCCGGTCTTTCAGGGCATCTTCATCCATCGAAGCACCTTTACTTTTTGCTCCTGCATCTGCCCCTTTTACCGAAGCACCGTATCCTGCTGCCTCAACCGCTGCAATAATCTCCGACTGAGATGCAGTTCCTTCTACTCCCATCGAATTCGTCAGAAGACTCACCGAACAGCTTGTAACGCCCGGCACCTTCGATACTGCCTTTTCTACTCTGCTGCTGCAGGCAGCACAGCTCATTCCTGTTACTGTATATTGTTCCACAAAATCCACCTCACTCTTTGGCTTTGTCTGTCTTTTTTATTGTAAAGATTTCCCTGCGCTTTTCAGCTGAAAATCTAATACACTCCTGTTATTTCATCAGTTTCTGAAGCGTTGCAACCAGCTCATCAATTGTTTCATCTTTTCCCTCTCGGATATCCTCTGCCACACAGGTACGGATATGATTCGCCAAAAGGACTTTATTGAAACTGTTGAGCGCTGCATTGATTGCTGACACCTGAATCAGAATATCCGGACAGTATGCATCTTCTTCTACCATGCGCTTCACACCTCTGACCTGTCCTTCAATCCGATTCAGACGATTGATCATGTCCTTGTATTCCTTTTCAGATCGCTCTTTTTTCTTGTGACAGTGACAACATTCTTTCTTTTCTTCCATGTATCTCACCTCTTATCTTTTCTCTTTACGAGGGTTATTATATACCCCATAAGGGTATATTGCAAGAAGAATTTTTCTCATTTTAAAAGTATTTCTCGTCGTCTCAATAACAGGTTTTTCTGCCACATCAGCGTAAGCCCTATAATCTTACTGATTCCAGTACCATATGCTTCGATTAAATGCAACCAGTAAAATACATTTGCAAGATCCGGATTTCTGCATATAGAAATACCTGCCATCACATCCTCCAGCTCAATTCCAGGCATCAATCCTCCGATGGATATAAATTCCATCCGGTCTTCATAAATACTAATCAATGCACTTGCACTAAACGCATAATCCCTGTGAACCAGCAAATTTAACAATGCTTCTCTGACAGCGATTTCAGGATAATCCCTGATATCTATCCGCAGCAACTTTTCGATTGTTGCATGTGTCTGATTATGAAAATCAATATAATCGTAGACATCATTCATCTGTTTCATCAATGCCCCTGAAAATTCTCTACGGTCTTTAAACACCGTCTGATCCTTTCCCTGAAAAACAGCCCCTTTAATCGTGTCAATTGTGTCAATCGTGTCATTTTTTAATACAAACAATCATATTTTGACACGATTCCGCCACATTATACATAAAACTCTTTTCTCCTAAGCTGAGCATAAGGTCTTTTCTCCCGCACTTTCCCGGATTTCTCCAAGTTAAAATCCACATACACAATCTGCTCTGTGTCATCTGCCCGGGCAAGAATCTCTCCATTTGCATCGACAGCCATAGACTCCCCGGCAAAATCCATCTCCCCTTCCACTCCAACACGATTACACATTGCAATCGCATGCAGACTTTTTTCCATATTCTTTTCTACACTTCCCGAATTTGACATTTGTATCATCGCAAGCCTCATATTAAATATCCTCCTTATCTCCTTTTACTCCAAAATCAGATATTTCTTCTTATCTGCTGAAGTAAGATTTTTCCCGTTGAGCAAAAAATGAACAGGGAGTTACCTCTTCACGATTTTTGTCGTTACAAGTGGCAACTCCCTGTCTTTTATCTTTTTACTGTTTATTTAAAAGAAACATTCTCAATAATCACCTGATCAAACATCCTATGAAGTACTCTGCCCTGTTCATCTTCTCCGTTTCCATTCTGATAAACATTTGCTGCATAAACATCATACAAAACTTCCGCACGCTCCGCATCATCCAGTCCATTCAAGAATTCTGCGATTCCTTCATAAATGGCTCCTGCCAGATCTCCTTCCTGCGGATTATTTTCAACATACCACTCATAGTTTGTCTCGTTTTGTTCCTTCGCACTTTCTTTAAAAGAAATTGTTCCATCCTTGATTCCCTCAGATATATCTTCAATTCCTTTATCTTTATACCCTGCTTCTTCTGCTATAACAACAATCGTCGCCAATTCGTAGCTGCGTAAGTAATTCCAGTCCAGCGGAGTCCATAAATCCTTTGCCTCTGTTCTCTCTGCTATCGGTTCATACTCTGGAAATGTAAAGCTTGCCGGATCAATCTCATATTTATCCAGATACTGTGTCTTTACTTTCTCTTTTACCAGCTCTGCAAGCTTTTCTGTCTCCTCTTCTGTCAGACCATATGCATTTCTTTCGTCGGAAGAATCTGCCTCGTCTGCTGTCTCCGAAGCTTTCTCCGTATCTGTACTCTGTGAAGTCTCGGTCTTTGCAGTCTCTTCTTTCTTTGATGAACACGCCGTTGCCGAAACAGCCATCGAAAGTACCAACATTCCAATTACAATTTTTCTCTTCATCTCTTTTCCTCCCTGTTCATTACACTTCACCTTTAAATAAAAAGCGTAAGCTTATTATACCCCCCCCCCGGTAATTTTCGTCAATTTCTTATTATTTACAAGGCAAAAAGATTTACCACAGAATGTTCTTTCATTGTAAAGGAATCCCGACTTTCTTTGGTTCTCTCCCTTCGCCAATCATTCCCAATTTCTCCTTTATAAACATCCTCTTCTTGCCGCTTCTTCAATCAGCTTCGGCTGAATTAAAGGATATGTCCAGTCTTTTATCAGTTCATCGCATATGACAATTTTCTCAATTTCACTATGTATCTCTTCAAATCTCTGATCCTTTGCCATTTTGATTTTCCTCCATAAAATATCTAAATTTATTCTCGCTGTTTTTTCTTAACCTTTCCATCCTGGCTCATCTCGCCGTTACTGAAAACTTATAAAAAGTTACAAACTTCTATGTTTCATTCCTACTTCAACGAGTATGCTTTTGATGATATAAATATCTATCTACTCACAAGTTCTTGTACTCTCCATAGGCGTAAATTCCGGACTAACGTATCCGTACATATTTGCATTAACGTTTCAGTGTCAGCTTGCAAATCGTTCTCCATAACCCTTAAGATTTATTGATGCCTGGAAATCTCTGTCAATTATATTCCCACACTCACATCTATATTCCCTGTCAGATAATTTCAAATCTTTTTTGATATTTCCACAACAGCTGCAAAGCTTTGATGATGGATAAAACCGATCAGCCACAATAAGCTGGATCCTTTTATCACTGCATTTGTATTCAAGCTGTTTTCTAAACCAAAAAAATCCTTGTTCCTGAACTGCTTTGGATAAATGTCTATTTTTCATCATTCCACTGACATTCAGATCTTCAATACAGATAAATCTTGGTTTTCGATTTACGATCTCAGATATGGTCTGATTCAAATAGTTTTTACGGATGTTTGTTAATCTGTGATTTCGTTTTAATAAAAGTTTTTCCTTTTTGATTACATTATTGGTTTTGCAGTAACTTTCCCCTTTCTTATTCTTCTCGTAAGAACGAGAGATACTACGCTGTAATCTGCGTTTCTGTTTTTCTAGTTTCTTTACTTTCTGACTCTTATTAATGTTCTTATATTTAACAGCATCAGAGCAGACAGCCAAATCTTTGATTCCTAAGTCTATACCAACTCCATCATCATTAAGTGTTTCCTTGCAATCAGGAAATTCCACACATACACTGATCCACCAGTTCAATCCGTCAAAGGATATTCTCGGATTCATATATTTAACATCTGTTGGAATACGTCCATGTTCTGCAAGTCTTACCCAATTCATTTTCTGCTTATTTGCTTTCCTGCTGGAAGAAAAGCCTTCAAACTTAACGTGGGTATTACTGAATTGTATCTTAACATTGTCCTGATAGAACTTCGGCATTGATCTCTTTTTAGACTTGAATCTTGGGAATTTTTGCAAACCCTTGAAAAAGTTCTTATACGCAGTACAGGCATCTTTGATTGCCTGTTTGGTTACATTATTTGAAATATTCAGCAGCCATGCGTATTCATCAGAATGTCTGAGCTTTGTAAATTCTTTTCTGAGTTCTGAATCTGAAATGAATTTGCCACCTTTTTCATAATTTTCTTTTTCCCTGGCCAAAGCCCAGTTATAAGCAAATCTTGAAGCACCTGCGTACTGAAACATCTTAGTTTTCTGTACGTTGTTTGGTATCAGCATTACTTTTATGGCTTTTACCATCTGTTTCCTCCTGTATCAATTCCCGGATAAGTTTCTTAGCTTTGTTAGCTCGTTTTCCTTGTAATTTGCAGCTGAATACTGTGATTATTTGAACCAGATCTTCAACAAGTTCCTGCTGTTCAGATTTTTCAGTATTATCAATAATCTCAATCTCACAATTATAAAGTGAAGAGATATATTCTATCAACTCAAAACCAAATCGCAATAGCCTGTCTTTATATAAAACAACAACCTTTTCAACTTGATTTTGAGAGATTCGTCTAATCAATTCCTGAAGTCCTTTTTTCTTATAATTAATCCCAGAACCGATATCGCTTATTATCTCAAACGGCTGTCCTTTTGCCAAAAGATATGTCTTAACATTATCAATCTGTCGTTCCAAATCATCTTTTTGTTTATGGCTGGAAACGCGACAATATCCAATTGTAATGCGATTTTTAGGCTTTACATTTATTACCTGGTTGAGTTGCTCATCAGAATAATATCTATAGCCACTTACTGTAGTATGATGCGGATGAAGTTTTCCATTGGCATCCCAATTTCGTAATGTCTGAGCAGATACGCCTATAATTTTTGAAAATTCGTGTATAGAATAATATTTACTCAAAGTATCAACTCCTTTCAATAATATTCTAGTCTAATATCTTATAAAACTCAATATCTACTTATATGATTTTATAATTTATCTTTAACTGTTAATGACCTTCTTATTCCCTACGGACGATATCCGGTCTTATCCGCTTCCGTTATTTCGCGGATCACTTTACAAGGAACCCCAGCTGCAACCACATTTGCCGGAATATCCTTCGTAATCACACTTCCGGAACCTATGATCGTATTATCACCTATGGTTACGCCCTGGTTAATATGCACACCGGCTCCAACCCAGACATTATTCCCAATTCTGACCGGCTTCGCATAGCAGGCTCCGTGTGTCCGCTCCCATGCATCCATGGCGTGATTAGAGGTATAAATTCCAACTCTTGGTCCAAAGAGGACATTATCACCGATCTCAATGCCACCGCCATCCAGCATAATGCAGTCAAAATTTGCATAAAAATTATTCCCGATTGAAATATTATAACCAAATTCACACCGGAAATTCGGCTCAAAATGAACGCCTTTTCCAATGGATTTGAGCAGTTTTTTCAGGATCGCTTCCCGTTCTTCTGCCGGTTTCCCAAAACTTGCATTATATTCGTTAGTTAAAAACACCGTCTTTTCACGTGCTTCCACCAGCTCATCTGACAAATCATTATACATATTTCCATTTAAGATAAACTGTCTCTGTTCTTCTAAATTCATCGTCATTTCCTCCTCATTTCCATGCATCTATCTCTTCCCGCGATTTGAATATAATAATATTTTTATTCTTATATTTTCTTAACATCTCATTGATTTCCGGTATTTCATCCCTTGAAAAATTGATAATAAAATCTCTGAATTCTGCTGACAGTTCTTCTTCCTGCCATGGCATATCTTCTCTTTCACTTCCAATACGCTCTTCTGCGCCCGTAAGACACACACTGGTCGGCAGATCTAAAAAGAATACAGTGTCACATTCTTTAAAACGCATTTCAAGCGTTCTTCCATAATTGCCGTCTATGATCCATTCATCCTGTTTTATAATTTCAGATAATTTTTCCTCAAACTCCTGCTTTGTTATCGTTGTCCTGTCCGGCTTATGCCAGATCATATCAAGATAATACAATGGAAGTCCTGTTTTGTCTCTGAGTCTTCTTGCAAATGTACTTTTCCCCGCACCGGGACATCCAAGTATCAGAACCTTTTTCATATTTATTTATCTCCTCATCCTTTTTCTACTAAGTGACATGCTCCCACCACTTAAATCACTGATTTTGAAGTGGGGGCTTCTTGCTCAATGGCTCTACTGAGCCAAGTATCTACAAGCTATCCTCGCGTGCCCCGCGATTCTTTTGCCCGGACACGGGCATGTTTTCTTATGATCCAATTGTCCGGATACGGACAGTTTATGCTGTCAACATTCTTCTTGCCTCTTCACGGATGTTGATTGCTGCATTACGATCTCTGTCCATCTCATTTCCACACGCACAGTGATAAACTCTTTCAGATAATTTCAGCTCTTGCTTTATCCTTCCACATTGACAGCATTTTTTACTAGAAGGAAAGAAACGGTCTACCTTTACCATTTTCTTTCCTTTCCACAACAGTTTATAGTCTAACATTTCCCGGAACATTCCATATCCATTATCCTGTATACTTTTCCCAAAGTGCCGGCACTGACTCATTGCTTTCATATCAATGTCTTCCACTGCAACTGCATCATAACCGTCTGCGATCTTTCGGCTGAGTTTGTGCAGATAATCTCTTCGCTGATTTCGTATCTTTTCATGACATTTCGCAACTTTCTTTTTCTGCAGTTCATAATTATGACTTCCTCGTACGCATCTTGACAACTTTCGTTGCTCCCTTGCCAGTCTTTTTTCGTTTTTTCTAAAAAATCCTGCTTCTTCTGTCTCAATCTTTTCTGAAAATACTGCCATACCCTGCATTGCGTAATCTATCCCAAGTATCCTTGCGGTACTATAATCTGGTTCAGCTGCTTGGTTTTCACAACTGTACCCTTCATACAGCAGGCTTGCAAAGTATTTGCCGGATGGTTCCATACTGACCGTCACTGATTTCAGGCAAAGTCCTTCTGCCGGCTCCCTGTGTTTTTTCATGGCAATCCATTTTAATTTAGGAAGCCGGATCCGCTTACTTTCCACCAGGATATTTCCATTAACCACATTCGTTGTATAGCTGTTTCTGGAATGATGTTTTGACTTGAACCTTGGAAATCCAATCTTGGGATCCCGAAAAAAATTCTTATATGCCTTTTCCAGATGAAGTTGGACATTTGCCAGTGCCAGCGAATCTACTTCTTTCAGAAATGGATATTCTTTTTTATACATGGCCGGTGTATGTTTTAACATTTTCTTCGTCTTTTCATACTCTCGAATCTTATCATTAAGCATCTGATTATACGGAAAACGACAACAGCCAAATGTTTTGCCAAGAAATATCTTCTGTTCTTCTGTCGGATAAATTCGGAAACGATATGCTATGTTCAATACTTCTTCTCTCCCTGGGTTTCAATGTATTGACGGATTACTTCTACTGGGGCTCCTCCAGCTGTCAACAGACAGAAACTCTGACTTCAAAAGGCTTCTTTCCAAAGTTTCTCTCTGATTTCCGGATATTCCTTTTTCAATAGTCTGCTACTGGCACTTTTATAAGCATTGATAAATTTACTAAGTTCCGTTCTCGGCTGCGCACGGAACATTACATGCACATGATCAATGTCATGATTCCATTCTTCCAGAACAATCCCATACCGTGGAGCAATATGTTCCCATATCTCTTTTGCTCTTTCTGAAATTGGATTCTCAATGACTTTCCTTCGATATTTTACTACCATGATCAGATGATAATACATCAGATACACTGAATGTGCATTATGATCTATTTTTTCCATGCAACTCAGTCCTCTCTCTAATAATCTATGTTTTCGACCTTTTCGACTGACTCTATTATACCACGGAATTCATTATCGAACAAATGTTCTTTTTTATTTTTGTACAATTCATCTCACACCTGCAGAACTTAAATGTATTTTTAACTTCCAGTTGGCAAGAGTAAATTCTAGTCTTATAGAAATTACTTCTGCACATATATATTGTCGTTGATAACCATTGCTATGTATACTGTACTTGCAACTGATTGCCTGCCTGTGCAGATTGGAGATAAATATGAATAATAAAGGCAATCGGAAACATTTAACATTTGAGCAGCGTGTTGAGATTGAAAAAGCTCTTACTGAGAATAAAAGCTTTGCTGAAATTGGAAGAATCATAGGCAAAGATTCCTCAACAATATCTAAGGAAGTACGTCTTCATGCACGTGTCAAAGAGCGTCCGGATCCGGGTTATACCAATCCTCCCTGCATTCATCGAAAAAAATGTAAAATGACCTGTCTCTGTGATGAGCAATGCGGAACTATGTGTAAAATCTGTAAAAAGCAAAATATGCGTTGTATAGATGTATGTCCTGCATATGAAACGGCGGAATGTGAAAAGCTTAAAA